>CAUZBV010000080.1:0-10723 GCA_963578115.1 Myxococcales bacterium | reverse complement strand
TGCAGCCGGAGAAGCCCGAATGATCCGCATGTCCAATGGCGTCAGTCTTTCATGGCTCGAGGATCCGATCGTTCGAGTCATTCGCTTGATTTGCGCGTGGTCGAGTCAGGAAAAATGCGATGTCTGGGTCACGTCAGCCAACGATGGGAGCAGCCATAGCCCGACGAGCTGTCACTGGGACGATCGGGCGCTCGATGTCCAGACCCACAGTGTGCGCCTGACACGGCAGAATCCGCTTCGCGGGGACGCGGCCAGAGAAATGACCAGTCTGTATCGCTACCTGCGGGCGAAGCTCGAAGATGAAGGCTACGACGTGATCTTCGATGCCGGCGGGACGAACACGGGGCACCGGCGCCACTGCCATATCGAATTCGACATCAAGAAAACGCGATGACAGACTCGCTTGAGATCAGGAGCCGCACGTTTGACTTGGAGAATCCCAAGGTCTACGCCAAGCTGCTCGACCTCGCCCGCACGATCAAGGCGCGAGGCATGGGGCGCGTGAGCATCGCGCTCCTGTTTGAGCGACTCCGGTGGATTTCGCAAATCGAAACCACTGGCGATCAATTCAAGTTAAATAATAGTTATCGAGCCTATTATGCTCGCAAGCTCATGCGTGAGCCCGGGCTTGACGGGCTTTTCGAGACACGGGGCGACGACATCGCCGACCCTCGCGGGCAGGGGCTGCTCGCCTTTGAGTAGGAGGTTCACATGGGATTCTTAGCGATTGGATTGAAACTGTTGCCATATATTGTGAGTGCGGTGGAAGCGGTCGAGCGCCTCATCCGGACGAAGGGAGAGGAGAAGGAGAACGCGGCGGTTGGCATGGTGCATGCGATCCTACAGACGGTGGAGAAGGGATTGGACCGCGACCTCCTCAATGACGAAGACGTGAATACCGCGACACGCGAGGTGATGCGAGCGGTCGTCGCGCTCCAGAATGTCATTGCTCGCAAACGAGCGACCGGGTGATACGGGTTGGCTCGCTGTTCTCCGGCATTGGCGGCATGGACTTGGGGCTCGAGCGCACAGGCGCCATGCGTGTCGTCTGGCAGGTCGAGAAAGACCCCTGGTGTCGGCGCGTCTTGGCTAAGCATTGGCCGGACGTGCCACGCTACGAGGATGTCACCACCCTGACCGGAGAGGAACTGGCACCCGTGGATCTGATGTGCGGGGGATTTCCCTGCCAGCCGGTGAGTTCTGCCGGTAAACAGAAAGGTACTGACGATGACCGCTGGCTCTGGCCCCACTTTGCCCGATTGCTTGGGATTTTACGACCGCGATACGCGCTCGTGGAAAATGTCCCAGGGCTGTTTACCGCTAACGGAGGACACGCATTCGGTGAGGTTATCGGTGACTTGGCCGATCTCGGGTATGACGCGGAATGGTCGGTGCTATCCGCTGCCGATGTCGGTGCGCCGCATCTCCGCAAGCGTGTCTGGATCGTGGCCCACGCCGACAGCGAGGGACTACAAGGGATGCGGGGTAAACGGTCGGACGCGGGACGGGAAAATACAAGTGGATACGCTGGATCGGGCAGTGTGGCGGTGGCCGACGCCGGATGCCAGTCCGAGAGGCCCACGGGCCGTGGATCTGGTGGTCAGTGCGACGACAACGCGACGACGGGGATCGGGGCAGCTGCGCCCGATGGATCTCCAGACCGCCGTGCGTCACTGGCCGACGGCGACAGCGAGGGAGATGCTCGACGCATCTTCGACGGCCCCATCAGAGGTCAGTGGGAGCCTGAACCCGACGTGGGTCGAGTGGCTCATGGGGTACCCCAGCGGGTGGACCGACTTAGAGGACTAGGCAATGCCGTGGTACCACAGGTGGTCGAGTGGATCGGGCAGCGACTCGTCACAGCATTTCCAGAGGAGACACATGACCACTGAGGGCAGCGTCCGCGACATGATATACCTCGTTGAATCTACGCTCGATGACGACTGCTCACGCTATCAGGTTGCGTGTGACACACAAGTGCGAGCGACCGCGCAGAAGGCGACACTTCTCCAGAACAAGGCCGATGAAGTGCTGAAGGATTTTGGGCACGTTATTGAGGCCGCCGACCTCGAAGACACTCTCCGACATGACTACGATTTTGCCATCACCATCACGACCCTTCCCATGCTCACGTAAATTCGTGTTACAATAACTAAACTTATGGTCAGTATGTCGGATTGACATGCGATCAAAATAGCGAGGAGAATACATGGCTGACGAACAGACCGACGTACGTACACC
Organism: Myxococcales bacterium; assembly: GCA_963578115.1. GTDB lineage: Bacteria > Myxococcota_A > UBA9042 > CAUZBV01. The sequence continues at coordinate 8,482 of CAUZBV010000080.1, read as the reverse complement.
TCTCTCCAGTGACGTGGTGACCACGTCTGCGAGCATCGATGTCTTAGCGACAGCGGTCTCTGCAATGCAAGGCGATCCGGAACACCCGCTGATCGCCATACCTAATCGGGAACAGGACTATTTCAAATCCGGATACGCAGACCTTGCGGCGGTCTGGCAGGTGATTCGACGACCGCTTCAAGCGCAAGGACTCGCGGTGTTTCAACCGGCCGGGTATCGCCAAGCCGATGGAGTGGTGGAAGTCACCACGATCATCGCGCACGGGGAGTCGGGCCAGTGGATCCGATCCACGCTGGCGATGGCGCCCGAGAAGGAAGGGCCGCAAGCGATTGGCATCTGCATCTCATACTGCCGGCGCTATGCCCTGCAAAGCATTCTGGGGGTCGTCTGTCCGACCTTGAGTAACGGACAGCTTGAAGACGACGACGGCGAGGGCGCCACCAATCACTCGACAGATGGACTCGCCGCTGCGAAGCCGACACCAAAGGCGAAGGCCAAGGCCCGGCCAAAGCTGATCCCCAAAGCGCGAGCGGCCCATGAAACCGCCGCCTCCGCCGCCGCCGACCTCCGTATCACCAATGTGGAGGAGGACACCTTCACGTCCAAGGCTGGCAAAGAAACACACAAGACCACCGTCACGCTGTCTGATGGTCGACGATGCAGCACCATCTTCTCCGAACGCGCCGAGATCGCCATGAAGGCTTGGCAGTCTGGCGCAGCGGTCCACGTCACGCTCTCGACACCCTCGAACCCCGCGTGGATGCCGGACCTTGAGGTTCTCGAGATTGTCCCGACCGACACGGACGACACGGTGCCGTTCTAATGGGGGAGCGTGACCATCCGTGGAAGACCGACTGGTCGGTCACTCGCGTCTTGCAGACGCGGTGGCCGCTGCCTCCGTTCATCCCGCCGGAAGCACTGGAGCGCGGCAGTCGCGTCCATGCTTATACCGAGGAACTCGATCGCGGGGCAGTCATCACCCCTGATGCCGACGTGGCGGGATGGGTGGACGCCTACAAGGACTTCTCCGCACAGCTTCGCCCGACGTGGGAGCTGCGCGAACATGTCATGGAGGATCTTGAGGCCAACGTGCATGGCATTCTGGACTGTATGGGGTATCTCTCCGGGCATGACCAGCCCTGCGTCCTCGACATCAAGACGGGCGGCGACCGCGCAAGCACCTCAAATCCTGCCCATGCGATTCAGACGGCGGCGTATGCGTGGCTCTACGACCGGAATGACTATCTGTCCTATGCACGATACGGGCTCTATCTCCGGCGCGACGGAAAGTGGCGCCTGAAGATGTTTGATAATCCCAATGACTTTCGCACATGGGAGCAGCTCCTCCATGATGCCCAGCAAGGAACCCCTGATGCCGACCGATAATGATCTCCTCCTGTTTGCCAAGTCCGTCGCCGCCTTACTCGACGCCCATACGCGAGCCCTGCAACGCATCCCTGATATGACGACCCCGGCCGGACGCACGGCCGTTCAGCAGGACAACCTCTACACGTTACGACAGCTCGTGTCCGATGCGGAGAACTTTGGCATTATCGAGAACACCCATCTCTCCCAGGCTGTCGAGACCGACCAGCGACAGTGGTCATTTGGCGCATCGTTCGCACGAGAAGCGAAGGAGTCGTCACCATGACCGACACGCTCGCCGTCCGCGCCAGCGGCCCGATTCCCGATCAACTTCGCACGACGACCGAGACCATCTTCGCGTGGATGAAGACGGCGCCGACACTCACCGTCCCGTCCGATCGAGAGAGCGCCGTGGCGATGCTGACAGACCTCCAAGGGGCGCGACGATCCATTGTCGCGCACTATAAAGAACTGCGTGACCCACTCAATACCGCCCGCGCCAGAAACCTGACGGCTGAGAAGGCGTGGCTGCAACAGCTTGCCCCGCTCGAGGAGGGGCTCACGCGACTGATTACGAGCTATGATGCCGAGGCCAAGACGGCGATGGCCGTGGCCCTCAGTGCTGGACGCACGGAGACTGCGCCTGACATGACGGGGGTGGAAGCCCAGACTCGCAAGTATTACCGCGCCGAGGTGGACTCTGAACAGGACTTTCGGCTACTCGTCGCTGCCGTCGCGGCGGGAGACGTGGACATTGCGGCGCTCTCCCCGAATACCAAATGGTTGAATGCCCGGGCACGGGAGCAGCAGGAGGCGCTCCGGATCCCCGGGGTGCGCGTGCTGGTGTCAACGAAGGTGGTGACATGATTCTGAATATTCCACCGCTCATCCTCGTGAATGACGCCATCCCCGCTGGCGCGGTGCGCTACTGGCTCCGCATCGCGAGTGGGGAACCGGACAATACCATCTATGTCGCCGACAGTACCAAGCGACGATGGATTGCCATCCTGACCGCCTTTGGGGTATGGCCGATTGCTGAGACCGCGCTCATAAATGAGCAGCTCGCGATCACAGAACTCACTGATACGACAGGTGTTTCTCAAGACCGGCGCTCAAAATTGAGCAAGCGTGACTCTCTAAGGAAGAAGAAGAGAGTACTAGATCCAATAGTAGAGTCACGCTTCGATCAATTCTGGGCGGCGTGGCCCCACAAAGTCTCGAGAGCGATGGCCGTGCGTGCGTGGCTCAAGACCAAGGCCGGAAAGGATGACCGTCTGTTCCAGCAAATCATGGAGGCCGTGGAGGCGTTGACCTCGCTCTGGATGCAGGATCCACGGCTCGATCGCTACAAAATTCACGCCAGCACATGGTTGAATCAGGAACGCTGGCTCGATGAACTCGTCCCGGCGCTGCCAACCCGTGCCACGCGCACCCATGCGCTCCTTGGATCGGCGGATCGCTTTCTCCAGAGGCAGCAGTCATGATGTTGCACCCCGACCAATTAACCGAGCGTCACCCACGCGTCTTCGCGACCGCGTTCATCAAACTGGCGCTGACGAAAAAAGACCATACCGACCGTGTCGCCGATGAGACCCTGCAAGGTGAATACTTCCACGTCTTATCAGACCTCCCCATTGACGCCGTGATACAGGCAGCAGAACATATTAAACGGGCGCCTGAGCGATTTTTACCCAGCGCGGGGGAGTGGTATACCCTCGCGGACGAACTGGCCTGTGAGGCGCAAGTGGAGGGGCCGCACGCCCCAGCCCTGCCGGCGCCGAGAGACCCGATGATCGAAGAACAGGCACTAATCCAGACCGCACGGGGACAGTTCTTTGAACACTGGGCGAAGATGGCAGGGGTGGAACTGCCAGCCGACCATCCATTACGCATGGCGCCGGCCACAATTCCCACATATGCCTGTTTGATCTGTCGGGATGTCGGCTGGGTGGACGTGGAAGACGAAGCAGCGACACAAAAAGCCGGGCGCCAGGTGATGTGTGCGAAGCATTGTATCTGTTGGGCGCATAATCCGACCCTGCTGCACCGTCGCGCTTCGACGGCCCTGAAACAGAAACGTCAACAGGGACGGCCGCGACGATAATGTGGACTTGGAGGTGTAGAGTGTCGTGCCGGATCGTGCCCGGCGTCAGCTTGCCATGGCTGTCTCCTCCCGATATCTCTACATCTCCACCTTCTGTGAAATGAGGCGCCGTGGGTGATAAAGGCTGGAAGCGTGCCGAACGCATGATGGCTCGAGATGTTGCCGAGGAGCGCATCCCCGTGACGGGCGAACGCGCCGGACGGGACTTTGGAAGTCGAGGACCGTTTGGGTATCAGTTGAAAGTCCGACGGATGCTCCCGAAATGGCTCTTCGATTGGCTGGATGGTATTTGTGCAAACGCGGCACGGTATGGACAGATCGGCGTTCTGGTCTTAAATCGACCGCGCCGGCCAAGGCGCCATGCGGTGGTGGTGGTGCGATGGAAGGATTGGGTAGACCTACATGGAGATGCTGGAATCCCGGAGGACCGGACTGACCTTGGCGACGGGCGTGACCCTGACGCCCGTGGGGGCGACGATCGCGGAGACCCTGACGCTGGATGAGTACATCGTCGCGATGCGGCGGGCAAATACCATCGCCACCGCCGGCTTATGGGCGTTGGGCGACCTCCTCGTCTACGGGGAAGACCATCCGTCATGGGGCGAGATGTCCAGTCAGGCGATAGACCTGTCCGGACGCAGTGAGTGGACGCTGAAGTGGGCGACCACGCTCTCTCGCGCCTACACCCACGACGACCGTGTCGCTGGCGTGTCATGGAGTCATCACCGGGACGCCATGCATCTGGACGCCACACAGGACCGTCGAGAGTTGCTCGAACAAGCCTCCCGCGAGGGGTGGAGTCGTGAAGAGATGAAGGGGTTCATGGGATTATCCGTTCAACCCCGGAAGCATCACCCGTCCACCTGTCCCGCGTGTGGGCATACGTGGACTCGGTAAGGAGGCATGATGGCAACGTGGCACTGGCTACAGACGTTCTTTCAGACACTGTTTCACCGACGATCCGATCCACCGGTCCCGCCGGGTGGCGTGCCGGGGTCCGGGGCGTGGGTATCCCCCGATCGCGCTCTCCATTTGGCGTTTGTGGCGCCGGACCCGGCGCTGGTGTTTGAGCCCGAGCCTGATCCGGAGCCCGAGTTGTCAGGCGATGCCTCGCGACCGGGCATGGCCCATGCGATCGAAGGCGGTGTGGGACGCGTCATCGGCTACGGGCCGCCGGACCTCTGGTTCTTTAATTCTCGGTGGCATTCCCTCTCACCCGCCGACATCGACCGTCAGTTCGCGCACCCCGCCCAGCGTGATGTCACCCATACATGGGTCAGTCTCTCCACCGCACCGCGAGCGGTGATGAACGAAGTCCTCTTCGATGCACGAGAGGAACGAGCGCAGGTCATTGACCAACTCGAGTATCTGATCGAGAAGGGCATCCAGCCGGTCTGTGAAGCGGCGACACAGGAGTTTGTAACGGCCCACTTACGGACAGACCTCTCCGCCATTGAAGACTATTTAGCCGAGGTCGGGCCCCTTCTGCGGGGACGGTGCAAGCTGGCCTTTCCCACACGCGAGCTCCACGACCTCTGGCGCGGCAGCAGCCTTACGGGCCCGGAACGGGTCAAACGATACTCTCGAATGCTTCGCGCCTTGTCCGCCTCGTGTGGGCAGTCCATTGCGATGGGGATCCATCTTGGCGACAGGGAAGTCCCTAGCACAGGACTGTTTGCCGGGCTCCCCCGCGCCTATTGGCTGGCCCAATGGGGGTTTCGACATGGGGTCCGTGACGCCTTTGTGCAACCAGACGACCGTCACCACGACCGCACCTTTCGCGGCGTGGAAGACTGGCTGAAATACTGGACCCAGAACCGAATGGACTACTGCTCAAATATGCGCGGCAGTATTGCCTTTGAGCATTCCATTCCGACCACCGCCCCCAATGCGTGGGGCGCGACGAAACAAACGCTCCCCCAGGCACGCGTCCGAGGGCGGGCCTGTTTGCACGTTCCCGAATGTGTGGCCGACTTCTCCGGAGGCGCGACACGCTAACCAGATTGGTGGACCGTCACGCGCCTTACGGATTAGATGGGGTAGAGGCCGGACAATTCTTGACCGCGCATGGCGGTTCACCTCAATAGGAGCCCCAACAAGGAAGGATCCAAGCATGCCGTCCCTACAGACCGATACCGTCCCAGTCATCCCCGCCGCAGACACCATAAACACTCAGTGGAAACCGATGCTGTCGAGCCAGCGCCAAACATGGGAGACGCCGCCCGACTTCTTCGCGGCGTTACATGCGGACTACCACTTCACACTAGATACTGCAGCCAACGCGCAGAACGCGAAGTGCGAACGCTACTTCACGGTTGACGATGACGCCCTCACGCGTCCCTGGCCCGGCGTGGTCTGGTGCAACCCGCCGTATGGGCGAAAGATTGGGGCGTGGCTCAAGAAAGCGAAGGAGGAAGTCCTGACCAATCCGGACTGTCGGCGCATTGTGATGTTACTGCCCTCAAGAACGGACACCAAGTGGTTTCATACCTACGTATGGCCCCATCGCGAGGGGATCGAGTCCTTCAGCTTCCTGCGAGGACGGCTGCGCTTTGTCGGGTCACCCCATCCAGCGCCCTTCCCATCGATGCTGGTGGTGTTTGGTCGAGGACGAGCCCGCGTTTAGGGGTTTTTGTTCCAATAGCTCATTGCGAGTGTCGATAACCAGACGACCATCCCGCCAAGAGCCCCCCATGTGATGGCCTTGGTTCGCAAGACGGCCACGGAGAGGCGGATTTTGGTGACATCTGCCTGCATTTGCTGCATCCCGGTGTCTAACCGCTTCAGTTCCGCGAGAACGAGCTGTTGATACTCGCCCCAGCCATTGCCTGACTCAGCCACCCCGTCCCCCAAAGGTGTTCCACGGCAGCGGGCCTGTCAGGATCCCCGGCTGACGAGCGCCAGCACCCCGAGCGATGGAGCGAACGCGGGCGGGATGCAGCCGGCGCTGACGTGTCCGTCGATCTGATCGCTCGATGTAGCGAGCCAGTTGGCGCGGGTTCATATTGGGAGGCATCCGGCGCAGCAACTCCAATTGGCGACGGTTCTGCTGTCCCCTTGCTAACTGCACAGCGGCGGCGCTCTGTGGCGTCTGTTGGAGAGGCCCTCTACGTCCTTGCACGGAGGGGCGCGGAGGTTGCGGTAAGAGCCCGAACTGCTTCGCCCGTTGCAGTTGTGGGTCTTGGCGCACGTCAATGGGCGGCGGCGTCCCCGCCTGTGTTAACGGAAAGAGGGTGCGACTGGCGAGGCGACGAAGCGTGCCTGTCGGTTGCCCGCGCTCACTCGCGGATGTCCCTAAGAGCATCCCTTCCACGGCGTCCGGGAGAATCGGGGCTTCTGGCGTCCTGAACCGTGGGCGACCTTCCAGATCCACAGGCGCGAACCGTGGCGGGAGTGTGGCCTGACGCACGATCGGCAACTGCGCGAACAACGGCGCCATGCGCGAGGGAAGCGACCCATACGGACCAGCGGCAGACATCCAGAAGGGGATTTCTCCGCGAAGGGCCGCTTGCGAAATCCGTTCTCGCCCAGTCTCGCGATTGAACGCCGGATCCAAGCCTCGCGCCAAGTCGCCGACGAACCCCGGCACCAATCGGCGTTGGACTTCACTGGCAGGGGAGGACAAGAGTGCGGCTGGACGGAACCCAAACGGGGAGGCCCCAATCACGGCTTCTTCCGCGACTTTCAGGCCGGCCTCTGTGCGAGTCGCCCCCTCTTGACGGGACCGCTCGAAGTTTCGCGCCCCTTCAAGAATGGCCTGACCGGGACCGACCGCCCCTTTGGCGACTTCCAGCACCCGGGGGTCAATCCCCCCCATGGACGGCAGTTGTCCCCAGAGCTGTTTTCCCGCGTAGATGGTTCCAGCACCTGTGGCTGATTGCGCTAAGGCTTGCGGCCATGACTCCGGACGTAAGCCCCCGCCGAGCCCTGGTCGAAGTTTCTGCCCCGCCATTAACAGGGGCCCGAGCCCGGGGATCCGCTTCAGCCCTTCTTCCACGCCGACCACACTGACACGCGGGAACGGGGAGAGCGTGGTCTTCAACATCGGCACCATGCCTTGTTGCCCCGGCTTGACAGACAGGAAATCCAAGACCTGCTTGCCCATTCGCGTGCTAGGGGTTCCTGTTAGGGTGAACCGCAACGCTTCTTCCGGGGTGTAATTCCCCAGTTTGGTCAGGATTTCGACCGCCGTCACATCGCCCGCCCCATACAGGTTGCTCAAGCGGCCAGTGGCGCGAATCGCTTCCGGGGTCAGGCGACCGGTCTCTTGCGCCATGTCTGCCCCAAGCAACTCAGCTCGTCGCGCTTGGAGGGCCTCTGGCGTTTTGGCGAAGTTCTTGAACCATTTGCCAACAAAATCACCGGGCCCTAAGAACGGATTGACGCCCTTCTCGGCTCCCCCGAAAATACGCGCCCCCTGCTTGAAGAGTTCAGCGCCTTTCTTCCCATTTCCCCCGATCGCGGCAAACAGGCCCTCGAGGGTGCGTTCAACAGCGGCCGTATAGACACCACCCACGGCGCCCAGATTGGCCCGCATCGCCGGGGAGGCCCGCCCCAAGAGGCTCCAGAACACATAGGCTTGATATTTGTCGCTGGCGCCCTTGGCCGTTAAGAGCGACCGCGCCATCGGAGGTAAGGCGCCCCCCATGACCGCGCCAACCAGCGCATTCCCAATCTTGGTCTCCTCGTCGCCCATGGCGTAGCCGCCCGCGCCACCCGCAATCGCGCCAAGGATGCTGGCATTTTTCATGCTGCGCCGAATCAGGTTGAGTTGCTTGTTCCCCTGCTCAAGGATGGCGCCACAGTCACTACACGCCAATTCAAAGGACTTGTTGATACGATCAAATCCCTCTTTCTCCCCGATCTTGCCATCCTTGAGGAGCTTCACCAGTTTATTGTGTTGCTGCCCAAGCCGCTCCCCAAGTTTTCGGTGGACCGCTTTGAGATATTGCGCGCTCTCCTTTTCGAGCCCGGGGATGATCTTTCCCCCGACGCGCATATCGGAAATCTGCC
>CAUZBV010000079.1:0-10726 GCA_963578115.1 Myxococcales bacterium | reverse complement strand
CGCCAGTGTGTTGGTGTTTAGCTCTCCTGTGCTGGCCGCCGAAGAGCCACCGACAACGCAGAAAGTAAAACCTCGTAAGAAGAAGAAAGCTAGCAAGCGCTCCAAGAAGAAGAAGTCCTCCTCAAAGACGAAGCAAGATGACGTGCTGGACGCCAAACCAGGGATCATCAACAAGAAGGGGGACAAGAAATTGGATCCCCGCTTTGATCCCAAAACACTCGGAAAAACCAAGAACCTGAAACAGCCCGAAGACGTCAATGTCATCAACGTGACGAAAAACTATGGGGACAAATATCCCTGCAAGAAGATCCCTTTGGACGCGATGATCTCCATCGACTTCCAAAATCTCAAGCTCGAAGACTTTACGAAGATGATAGCGTGCATGACAGGCAAACGCTTCTTGCTCGCCAAGGGCGTCACCGGTCAGATCACAATACTAAGTCCCGAACCGGTGACCATGTACGAAGCCTACAAGGCCTTCCTGTCGGCACTTGAGGCCAACAATCTCACCATTGTCAAACGCGGAAAATTCTACCGGGTGGTGCAAAAGGTTGAAGCTCGTTCCGCTGGCGCAGAGATACTGGGGCCACAACGAGCCACACCAGCAACCGACAACGTGATCACCCAACTCATCCCTATCCGCTACGTAGATCCGCAAATGATTGTGGATCTGCTCAAGCAATTTGCCACCAGCGGTGCCGACATCACGATCTACGAACCGACGAACACGCTGATCCTCACCGAAGTGGCTTCCAACATTCGTCGATTGCGCAAGCTCATCCGACAGGTGGATCTTCCTTCCAACAAGGAGCGGGTGTGGATCCGTCCCATTGAGTTCGCCGACGCCGCCGAGATCCAAAAACAGATTGAAGCCGTGTTTGGTGCCAAAGGGAAGTCATCCAGAGGACGAAAAGCGTCCGCCGTTCGTCGGGGAAAATCCTCCAAAGCAAAGCCGGCCACCAGCAGTGCACTGGGCGGTGGTAGCGGTGACATGACCGTATACAGCGACGAACGGACCAATCAGCTGATCATCCGGTCTGACAAACCGACGTATCTCAAACTCGACCGGCTCATCCGGAAACTGGATGTACCCATTCCTGGCGAGGGCCAAATTCACATCCATCATCTACAGCACGCGGACGCCAAAGACGTGCAATCGACGTTGCAAGCGCTTACGGGAAGCTCCTCGAGTAGCTCAAGAAGGCGCAAGTCCTCCAAAGCAAAGAAAGGCACGTCTTCGAAAAGGAGCGGGGGAGCGGCGCTACTCAGCAATGACGTGAAGGTGACCGCGCATGAACCGACCAATTCGCTGGTCATTCAAGCGTCACTAAAAGACTACACAGTCCTCAAACGGGTCATCCGCCAGTTGGATGTCCGCCGCCGACAGGTCTATCTGGAGTCGGTCATCATGGAGATCACGAGCGACAAAGATCGAAGCCTCGGCTTGACCGGCTATGGTGGGTATGGATTCGAAATCGATGGCCAACAAGTGCCGCTCTTCTTCGGCGGGAGTCTGGGCCCAGACATTGCTGGACTGCAAGAAGCCCTTCCCGGTGGCTTTGGTGCTTTGCTCTTGGGACCACTCATCGACGGTTCGTTGGGCTCCACTGGAACGGGGGCCAGCCCCTCGTCCATTTCAATCCCGGCTTTTGGCTTCACACTCAAAGCGCTGCAGTCGAATTCGGACGTCAACATTCTACAAACACCACACATACTCACCATGGAGAATGAGGAGGCTGAAATCGAAATCGGCCGCAAGGTTCCCTTTAACTCGGGATTGGGCGGTGGCCTTGGTGGCCTCGGAGGGCTGGGCGCGTTGGGCCTCGGAGGACTTGGCGGTGCAAGCAGTGCCCTGGGCGGCCTCGGAGGGCTGGGCGGTCTTGGCTCGACATTGGGCGCGTTCAGTGGGTTCGGCTCCATTCAATATGCAGACATCAAGATCAGCCTAAAACTGAAACCCACGGTCAATGAGTCCAACCATGTACGCTTGGAAATCGAACAACAAATCGACGACTTTGACGGGATCGACCCAGCGACCAAGGCACCCAACACGTCCAACCGTCGGGTCAAGAACGTCGTGGTGGTCAAAGATCAGCAACCGGTGGTTATCGGTGGATTGATGACGGATCGGGAAGTGGAAGGTGTGCGCAAGGTGCCTTTCTTAGGAGACATTCCCTTGCTGGGGGTTCTTTTCCGACAAACCACGACACAAGTGCAGCGAAAGAATCTGCTGATGATCATCATCCCGCACATTATCGACGACCCCAGTGACTTGAAGCAGATCCAGGAACAGCGCATGGAGGAAATCCGAAACTTTGCAGAGTTCTTGGCCACACGTAAGAAAGAGTTCCTGGGCCAAATTAACTACGCCAAGAAACACGGAATGCTCCAGGAGTTACACCGTGTCGTCGACGAGGCCCGCAAAGAACGGTATCTGCTGGAACGCCAACAATTCGAAGATTCTGAGGTGGATCCGGTCGGCCCACCGGAAACACATGAACTCTTTTACGATCCCTATGAGGTGAACAAACGAAGTGAGCAGAAGTCTTCCAAGAAGGAGACCAAGTAACCATGGGCACGACCAGCGGAGACGCAACGGTCGTCCTGTCCACGAATCTCGTGGGGCGACCGCTGGGTGAGATCCTGATGGCGCAAGGCAAGGTCTCCGAACCGACCTTGAAAGAGGCCCTGGCCAGCCAACAAGAACGCGGTGGACGCATCGGCGAGTTGCTTGTGGAGCGCGGACATGTCCGTCAAGCCGACGTAGCCGAGGCCCTGGCCACCCAATTGGGCATGCCTTTTGAAGCGGAAATCGATGGAGAGAACATCGATCCCGTGTTGGTTGCACCCTTCTCGCTTACCTACGCGCGCCAGTACAACTTTGTGCCGCTTCGAAAAACAGGCCGCCGCTTGGTGGTGGCAGTGAGTGACCCCCTGGAAGTGTTTGGGTTGGATGACCTCCGTGCAGTCTTTCAATGTGAGATCGTGCCCATCGTGGCACCGGCGGACGAAATATTCTCCGCGATTAACGTGGTGTTCGATCGTCGAGCCGGGGCGGAACAGGTGGTCGACGAGGTGGCGGGCGACGACGCTGATGAGATCGCGGCCGAATTGGAAGAAGCCACCCGGGACATTCTCGATGCAAGTGACGACGAAGCCCCTATCATTCGCTTGGTGAACTCGGTGTTGAATCAAGCCATCAAAGAGATGGTGTCCGACATCCACATCGAGCCCTTCGAGAAAGAAGTATTTATTCGCTTTCGCCGTGACGGTGTCCTGCGAGAGATCGTCCGGGCCCCCAAGCGCCTCCAAGCCACCATCACCAGCCGCATCAAGATCATGGGCGATCTGAACATCGCCGAAAAACGACTGCCTCAAGATGGCCGTATTCGCGTAAAGATCGCGGGGCGCGATGTAGACATTCGTTTGTCCACCGTGCCCACAGCACACGGGGAGCGCTTGGTCTTACGACTGCTCGACACCAGCGCCGCCCAGTTGGATCTAACAAGTCTTGGATTTTCGGAGGAAAACCTCACCACGATGGATGCTCTGATTAGACGTCCACACGGGATTGTTTTGGTCACCGGTCCCACCGGATCCGGAAAGACCACAACGCTCTACGCAGCCCTGACCACCATCAATCGGCCGGAGATCAATATCCTCACCATTGAAGATCCGGTGGAGTATCAGCTGGAGGGCATTGGGCAAATGCAAGTCAACACCAAGATTGACTTTACCTTCGGTCGTGGACTGCGCGCCATATTGCGCCAGGATCCCGACGTGGTGCTCATCGGTGAGATTCGAGATATTGAAACGGCTGAAATCGCCGTACAAGCCTCCCTCACGGGACACTTGGTTTTTGCCACGTTGCACACAAACGATGCGGCCACGTCGTTCACTCGACTGACCGACATGGGCGTAGAGCCCTTCCTGATCAGTTCATCGGTGGTCGCGTGCGTGGCGCAGCGCTTGGTAAGAACACTGTGCTCGGCATGTCGAGAAGCGTATTCCCCGCCCAAGCACGAACTCGATCAATTGGCGATGGAGACGGGGTTTGATGACATCGAATTCTATCGGGCGGTTGGCTGCGAGCAGTGCACTTCGGGATACGTCGGTCGAATGGGCATCTATGAGATGTTGCCGGTAGACGATGAAATCAAATCGCTCATCGTCACCCGCGCCGAAGCCAGCCGGATCAAACGAAAAGCCATCGAAAATGGAATGCGCACGCTTCGAGACGACGGTGCATTAAAAGTCTATCACGGGACCACCACCGTCGATGAAGTCATGCGTGTCACTGCGGAGGACCTGGGATAGACAATGCCCGTATTTCGCTACAAGGCGCTGGATGGACACGGAAAATCCGTCTCCGGGATGTTGGACACGGAGACCGCGCGGACACTCCGCTCCGAGTTGCGCAAACAATCACTCTTCTTGAGTGAATACGCTGAGCAATCCATTGGCGGTAGTGGCGATGTGGTGCAAGCGACGGGCAAAAAGGAGACGGGAAGCAAAGAGATCAGCTTCTCTCTCTTTCGCCGGGTCAAGCCCGCTCACATCGCAGAAATGACCCGTGGACTGGCCACACTGTTGCATGCCGGAGTGCCGCTTACAGACTCGCTGGGCTCCATGGCTGAACAGGTGGAACAAGACCAACTCAAACAGGTGATGGCCCAAGTCCGAAAGAGCGTAAATGAAGGAACTGCCCTGCATCTCGCATTGCGGGAACACCCCAGCGTCTTTCAAGATGTGTACGCCAACATGGTGGAAGCGGGGGAGCGAAGCGGCACGTTGGAATTGGTGTTTGCCCGTTTGTCGGAGTTCGTGGAAGCACAAGTCCGCTTGCAGACCACCGTGATCTCGGCCCTGATTTATCCCATCGTGATGATCGTCGTGTCATTGGTCGTGGTGTCCGGTCTGATGATCTTCGTCGTTCCGCAGTTGGTGGATGTCATCGTGGAACAAGGCGGTCAACTGCCCTGGATCACCCAAGGACTCATTTTCACCTCCAACATCTTTGTCGACTATTGGTGGCTCTTACTTGGCTTGCTGATTGGCGGCATGTTTTCCTTTGGCAAATGGAAACGGACGGAAAAAGGGCGGCTTCGCTGGCATCAAATTACCTTGCGCTTGTGGGTGGCCGGCCCACTGACTCGCAAGATTGTCATCGCGCGCTTTTCGCGAACCCTGGGCACCTTGATGGCCAGCGGGGTCCCGCTGCTCGACGCCATGGACATTGCCAAGAGCGTCACCAACAACGCAGTCTACGAGAATCTCATTGAAGACGCTCGAGTGGCCATTCGAGACGGCGATAGCATCGCCAATGCCCTCAGCGCATCCAACAGGTTTCCTCCCATGGTGCTGCAAATGATCGCCATCGGAGAACGGACCGGTGAGGTCGAGAGCATGCTCGACAAAGTCGCCGCGTCGTACGAATTGCAGGCCGACACGACCATCAGTCGTCTCATGGTGCTGCTGGAGCCCTTCTTGATTCTGTTCTTGGGGGGCATGGTCGCTGCCATCGTGTTCGCGATCATCTTGCCGATGCTGGAAATGAACAACGCATTGAGGGGCAATCGATGATCCGATTCTTGCCCATCGCCGGTTTTGGACTGCTCTTGGATCAACTAACCAAAGATGCGGCTGTGTGTCTTGGAACTGCGCTGCTGATCGACAAAGTGCTTTGGCTCGCGCTGCTGGTGGGCATTGTCTTGGTGGGTCTGACGATTGCATTCCGCCATCGATGCGGCTGGACGCCACTGGTATTTGTGGCAACCGGCGTGTTCGGCGCCGTACTCGATCTCGCATTGCACCACGCCCTGGTGATCCCGTGGCATTTCGCCAGTGTTGGAGTCAGCGTGGGCTTGGTGCTTCTACTCATTGGCCTAACGCTGTTGGGCCGAAGTCTATTCATCGCTCACAATGGAGGAAAGCAGATGAAAGCCCGTATAGAGACCGTGAGTCCGTTGGAGAACGCACCCCGTGGTATGACCCTGATCGAAATCTTGGTGGTGATCACCATCATCGGAATCGTGATCACAGTCGTGGCCGTCGGTGTCGTGGGATGGCTCAGTGATGCCAAGGTCGAGACGTCACGAACACAAGTGGACAAGATCGCGTCTGCAGTCATGCAGTACACCAACATGAAGAATGAGTTGCCCAGCGATCTCAAAGTCCTCGTCGAACGAAAGTACATTTCGAACAAACAGACGAAGGATCCGTGGCGAAACGATCTGAACTACCAGCCCGGCAACAGCAACGACCTTGATGACTTCATCCTGTGCTCCAATGGATTGGATGGCAGCGAAGGAACCGAAGACGACATTTGCTGGGGAGACGACGACGAATAGGGCCGTCCCGGTACAGCGAATCCGTGCGCCACACGGAATGACACTGGTGGAGTTGTTGGTGGCGCTGGTTATTATGGCCATCGTGTTGACGGTGGGGGTGTTCGCCATTGGCCGCATGACATCGGCCGATCTAGATGCTGCAGCCACGGAGTTGGGCGCTGGCGTCCATTATGCCTTCAATCTGTCGAGCGTAAACAACTCGATGTATGCACTCTACCTGGACCTGGACGGCGGCCGTTACTGGGTTGGCGAAGTTCCCCAAGAGAATGAATGCGACCGATTGCTGCTCAGCCTGGATGGTCGTGACGATGAGCAAATCGTCAAACGTTACGGTGACAAAGAAGACGACGATGACAACGAAGACACTCCTCAACCCTTCGCGGGTCTTGCAAGCACAGGGGGGCCAAACCCGTCCTCCGACAATCAAACAGTCAACATCGCAGAATCCACATCGTTTCGTAACCGCTCGTACATGGATCAGTTGAGCCCGGAGGTCCGTGAAGCAGCCGCTGAAGAAGCGCGCAATGCCGGGGTCGTCCTCGTCGAGGACCCCCCCGGCACCGAACGACCCAACAAACGGGTACGAAAAAACCGACTGGCCAAAGCCAGAACGCTGCCGAAAGGGGTTCGGTTCTCCAGAGTGGTTCTACGAGAAAATGGCGATCCCATTGACGAAGGTATAGTGCCCATACTGATTTACCCACACGGCTATCTTCAGCGAGCGCTGATTTACTTGGAGGCCGGAAGCGAAGACGATCCCGAAGAGATCACGCTGGAACTCATGAGCTACCAAGGTCGCGCCATCATGCATGGTGAAGCGCTGGATCCCTCACGCTTCGCCGAGGAAGTTCTGTGATGAAGCGATCGTTACAGAGTCATCCATCCGGCTTGTCGCTTCTGGAAGTGATGATCGCGGTGGCCATTTTGGCGATCTCCCTGTCGGTCATTACCGGCATTTTCGTCCAGGGCGGCATGTACATGGTCAAGCAGCCCAAAGAATTCCAGTCCTCGCTTCTTGTCCGCGGTGCTGTGCTCGACGTCGAAGACAAGTATCGAATCGATGGCTTTCCCGACAATGAACTGGAAGAAAACCTGGAATGCGAGACCCCATCAGAAGCCGAAGAGATCGGATATTCCTGTAAATACGACATCGAAAAGCTCGATTTTGACGTGACCGAGCTCCACGAAATGGCCCAAAGCACACTCCAGTGGCTTCAAGAACAAGTCGGTGGGCAGGGCAACTTACTGCTCGCGTTCCAGGCGTTGTCATTCCTCTATGTCCAAGGCGAGGTCCCGATCAGTCCGCTCTGCCCCGCCACACCGTCCCAATTCTTGCGCATGTGCAACATCAGTCCGGAGCGTATTTCAGCCAACATCATTTCAATGGTGAGTTTCTTCCCTCAAGTCATCATGCAAGCCGCAGAGCGCACCCGAAAACTCCGTGTTCGTATTTACCATGAAGACGAAAAAGAACCCCTCATCGAAATCGAAACGTTCATCGTTAGCGTTCCCAAATCCGCCCAGCTCTTGCAACAAGAAGGATTGGTACAGGATCCGACGGCCACATCCCTCCCTACGCCAGTCCCCGGAAAACCGGCGAGCAAGGGGGCCACCAAATGAAACGAGGCTTTACGCTGATCGAAGTCTTGGTCGCCACCTTTGTGTTGGCGCTTCTCTCATCGCTGATCACGGGCGCGACGATGTCGATCATGAACATTGAACGCGACTTGGACGACCTTGTGGACATTCACCGGACCGCTCGTGTGGCCATGGATCGCATGTCCAAAGACATCAGCCAATCGTTCTTGTCGCTCAATCGTAGTGAAGACGAGCGTACTAAGACCGTGTTTATCGGGGAGAGAGACCGAATTCTGTTCGCGTATGTCGGCAACATCCCTGTGCACGCAAGCTCCATGGAAACCGATCAGGGTGTCGTCGAGTACAGCATTGGGGGTAGCAGTGATGATCGGGGGGGACGGATGCTCATCCGACGGTTCAAACCCTTCATCGATGACGATGCCGACTCGGGCGGCTCCGAATCCGTCATCGCCCAGCACGTCAAGTCCCTGCGCTTTGAGTACTTCAACCCCGACGATCATGGTGGTGATTGGGAGTCGGAGTGGAAAGCAGACGATCCGACGACCAACATTGAACCGGGCTATACACTCCCTCCGCGGGTGCGCATCTACCTCGACATTCTCGACAACGAGGAGATCACTCACTCGTTTGTGACGCAAACCTCCATCTATATGCAAAATCCATTGATCTTCGGCAAGCCGACCAACAAGAAGGCTTTGGAGCATGAGATCAAGAAAGAGGCCGCCAAGCCTCGAATTCCAAGTCTCTCGGGCCTTCCAGGCATCGCTCCCACGACCACCACCAAGCCAGGGTTGGGAGGCCGCTGATGAGTCGCTCACAGCAAGCTTGGCAAGCGGTCCGCGAAGAGTTGCGCGCGGGCCCCATCGATTCGCAGCGGGGCGTGGCCTTTGTGTTGGTGCTGCTCGCCATCGGGATCCTCATCCCCTTCACGTCGTCGTTTCTCTACAAAGCCGACGTTCACCTGTCCATCTCCACCAATATGAAGGAGGAAACGGTCGCCTATTACCACGCTCGCTCGGCCATGGAGGTCGCCCGCTTGGTGATCAAGAGTCAAAACGAATTCGACAACATGAAGAAAATGCTCTCCGGCATGATCCCCAACTTCGACAAACAGAATATCGAGCTTTGGACCTTTGCCTGTGAGTTCTCCAAGGCATTTTGCACGGGCTCGCTCAAATTGTTGGACAAAGAATTCTTCAACTTCACGGGCATGCAAGGTGTGGGGCTGGAACGGGGGGGCATGTGCGATTGCAAAGCGCTTCCCGAAGATGGCCGGGTGAACATCAATCGCGTGGATTCACCCCAAGAGAAACGACAACTCTTCATGGATCTGTATACCACCTTCATGCATTACCGAGATGACGGGCCGACCGATCCCCGAGAGCTCGACCGGGAGGTCGCCGAGATGGTTGGCAACATCATCGATGCGGCGGACAGCGATGACGAACGCACCCAATTCGTCATGGGCAAGTTCCAGAGCTCGGGCGCGGAGAATCAGAACAAAATCACGGGAAAGAAACCAAAGAATGCCAAGTTCGACACGCTTGCCGAGCTCAAACTGGTCGCCGATCTGGATCCCACGTTGTATTGCAAAGCCGCCAATGAGCTCACCCCCTACTCCACCAAGAAACTGAACGTCAATACAGCCGAGCTTCACGTACTTCGTCGTCTGGTGTGTGAACACACGACCAACGCAGAAGAAGCGTGCTATGGGCTCGGAAGCACGGTCGGCCTCCCGGCGGTGGACCACGCGATGTTCTGTATCGACATCTGTCGTTCGGTGCGCCAAAAACTAATGAGCCCCGGATTTGGAAACGTCGGGGAGTTTTTGTCCGTCTTTGACCGGCTCCCGGCAGAGTGGCTGCCTCGACCTATTCTGGACAAGAACGCGCTCAGCAAGAAGATTGGGGTCAACTCCAAAGTCATCCGAGTAGAAACGCTCGGAGGTTATTTTCAGACATTCAAAGGATTAACCGCTGTCATCGACACCGGTACCGGCAATTATGTGTATTGGCGGGAGTATTGAGAGACAATCATGCATCCAACGCATAACCACAAGCAGGATTCGTAGTCATGGCCCACACAATCATTGGTCTAGATATTGGTTCGTACAGCGTGAAAGTGGCCACCGTATCGGCCTCGTTTCGAGCGCTCCAGTGGACTGAATTTCGCGAATACGTCATTCCGCATGGCGAACGGGATCGGCCTGAACGTGCTGCGGACGAAGCTCTGCAAAAAGTGGCCGAAGAAGCCCGGGAGCTCACCCCGATGACTGTCACCGCCATCAGCGCTGACCGGGTCATGACGCGCTTTGTGTCCCTGCCCTTTTCGGACCGGAAACGCATTGATTCGGTGCTCGGATTCGAACTCGAAGGACAACTTCCTTATGGGGTAGACGACTTTTTGTACGCCTACGAACGCCTTCCTTCGATCGAGGAGAACCACTCGACGATCTTTGCCGCAGCGGTCGCCCGACAACACCTGGGGGCCCATCTGGAAAAACTGCTTGAGTTCGGGCTCGATCCTCGTGTGGTGACGATCAACGCAGCGGCCTATCTCAACCTCTGCCGTCACATGAGCCCCGAAGGATGCGTCGCCATTGTAGACATCGGTCATCACACAACCGACACCTGCATCGTCCTGGACGGTGAGTTGGTCATGACGCGCTCGGTGGGCCGTGCCGGACTGGCGGTCACCCAAGCCATCGCGGAGCGCATGGACCTCCCCTTCGAGGAAGCAGAGACGCTCAAACACGCCGAAGGTCGACTGCCGGGCCG
>CAUZBV010000078.1:0-10734 GCA_963578115.1 Myxococcales bacterium | reverse complement strand
GGACCATTCAGATGGCAGTGTGTCGGTGGGGATCTTTGTGCCAACGCCCGATGGGTTGACCGACGTGCTGGGCGCTTTGCCGGACGGGAAGGTCGCCGATCTTGTGTTGGGGTATGTGCCTGACACCGAACTTTTCGAAGAGGCGGTGGCTGCCGTCACCACATGTGAACGCGTGAGTTTCGTCTGGGGTGGCGGGGACGACGGATTGCGATCACGCACCTATCAATTGGGCGAAGGTGACCCGAAGGAAGTGGTGTTGCACCGCGACTTGCACCCAGCTCGTGCGGTGGCCTTGGAGGTGGACCGTCTAGAGGCCTTCGACTTGACACGATTGCCGGCTCCAGGCGGGCTCTTCTTGGCGTTGGCGAAAGCGAAGGATGGCTCGGGAGACGAGCGATTGTTTGCCATCGGTGAAGTGGAACGATTTGACCCGGAGATTGATCAAGACGGTGATCATGTCCGTCTGCCATCGTTCGAGAAGACCTTTCTCGATGCGATGCATGCCATGCGATTGGGTTTGGAACTCTGTGGTGGTCAGGGCAAGCACGTGTGGAATCGACTCACGATCTTCATGCGGCCGACCGTTCGCTTGACGCGCCAACAGATTAAGAGTTTTGCCCATCGCTTGGGGCCACCCACGTTGGGGCTCAGTTTGGAGAAAGTGGTCGTCCGAGCCCCCATTGCCCACCCGGATCAGCCCGAAGCCCCCCCCGTGGATTCCATTATCGAGTGGCAGAACCCGACGGGTCGAGGACCAGTGCTCTCCTTTGCGTTGCCCAGGCAGCGACCGATTCGCGTCCTTTCGGAATACGAACGACGTGTGGTGGAAGCCCGTCGGCGCGGGTTGTTTTATCCCTATGAGTTGATTCGCTCGTTGGTGTCGGATCCCGGTTCGGGTGGTTTTGCCGAAGGCGAGTTTGAAGAATTGAGCCTCAATCCCGCTGGGGATGAGCTTGTGTCTGTTTACAAGCGTCCCTATGGTCAAAACGAGGCCAATTTGGTGGTGGGCCGAATCACCAATCGAACGAATCGTCACCCGGAAGGTTTGTCTCGTATTCTGGTGGTCGGTGATCCGACTCGGTCGATGGGTTCATTGGCACAGCCGGAGTGCCAGCGCATCATTCTCGCGCTCGATCTGTGTGAACAGCACGGAATCCCTCTTGAATGGGTACCTATTTCGTCGGGAGCCCACATCTCGTTTGACTCGGGTACGGAGAATCTGGACTGGACGGCCCGCGTGCTCAAGCGAATCATCGAGTTCACCCAAGCGGGCGGTGTGATCAACATCATTGTGGACGGGACGTGTGTGGGTGCCCAGTCGTATTGGAATTCGGAGGCCACCATGCTTCAGCACTGTCGCGGTACGCTGATCATGACAGGGCAGGGGTGCATGTTGCTCACAGGTCGAAAAGCCCTGGAGTATTCCGGATCCGTGTCTGCGGCGACCAATCAGGGCATTGGGGGCTTGGAGGACATCATGGGACCGAATGGGCAGGCGCAATATTCGGCACCCAATCTTCGCGAAGCGTACGCTCTCTTGTTTCGGCATTATGACCTGACCCATATCATGCCAGGGGAGCGGTACCCGCGTGCCATCGGCACGTCCGATTCGCCCGCGCGGGACGTCTCGGAATCCACGTACAATGGTGCTGAAGGCTTTCAGTGCATTGGAGATATCTTCTCGGATGAGACCAACCCCGGACGGAAGCGTCCCTTTGCGATTCGAGAGGTGATGCGCGCGGTTTTGGACCAAGATGTGGAACCCATTGAGCGATGGGGGGCCTGGGAAGGAGCGGAGACCTCCGCCGTCTTTCACGGTCAATTGGGTGGTCAGCCCGTGTGTGCCGTGGGCATCGAATCCATGCCGGTACGGCGCAAGGGAGAACCGCCAGCCGATGGTCCGGATACATGGACCAGCGGCACCTTGTTTCCTCAGTCGTCCAGAAAGGTCGCGCGCGCCATCAATGCGGCCAGTGGCATTTGCCCCATCGTGGTGCTTGCGAATTTATCGGGCTTTGATGGCTCGCCTGAGTCCCTTCGTCAATGGCAGTTGGAATACGGTGCTGAGATCGGTCGTGCCGTCGTCAACTTCAAGGGACCGATTCTTTTTTGCGTCATCGGTCGATACCATGGCGGCGGGTATGTCGTTTTCTCTCAGGCGCTCAACAGCAGTCTTGAATCGGTTGCACTCGAAGGCACATTCGCGAGCGTGATCGGTGGTGGACCGGCGGCTGCGGTGGTGTTTCCGGGGTTGGTTCGTCGACGAACCCGTGAACATCCACGGGTGAAAGAGGAATTGGCCCGATTGGAGAAGGCAACACCGCGCAAGCGGGCTGCTTGCCAGGCTCGCTATGACACCGTGTATCGAGAGGTTGAGGCGAGTATACAGAGGGACGTCGCCAATGAGTTTGATGGCATTCATACGGTGGAGCGAGCCCGGGACGTCGGTTCGTTATCGGCCGTATTGAACGCATCGACGCTCCGATCCTATCTGTGTTCACAGCTTCAAAAGAAAGTACAGGTGTACGTAGCGGGTTGATTGATGTCGGGGGAAGAAGCCCTACTTAATCACGCGTAAGTGGCCCACGCGTCGCTCGGTCGGCTCGTGCTTGGGTTCGGTCTCGTTTGCGCGGTCCTGAACCGATCGAATAGTCGGTTCGGGCACGAGATCAGACGATTTAATGGCCTGCTCGACTTCTTGAAGCAGCTCGGCGGGAATGTCCATCGTCCACACGCGAGATTCGCCGGTTTCGGTGTGGGTCATGGCGAAAACAGCCGACCATGGGATCACGCAGAGATGATCGATTCCGCCGAACGCCAGGTTGGCGGTGATGCCCTTTTCGTCGATCACAAATGTATCCAGGTTGAAGCGGTAACTGAAGTTGAGTCGGAGGTGTGCGTCGTCTTGAAACTGGGACGGCACATCGACGCCCACCGCGCGAGCATCCAGATGGACCATCGTTTGACCACGGTCCAACATGTCCAAGAGGGCAGCCTCTTTGTCCTGGGTACGGGTTTCAGTCGTCATGGTGATTAATCGCCTCCAGTTCAGTCTTGCGAATACCGCGTTTCGCTTTCAGTCGTCAACTTTCCTGGTCAACCAGTCGCACCGCGCGAGCCAGTCTCGGATGGTGCTCTTGTGCCCTTCGTGTACCGCAACCTCCAGGGCGTTCTCCAGGGCGGGGCGTGCCTCAGCGGGTCTTTTGAGGAGCGCAAGAAGACGCCCTTTCTGGAAGAGCGTTTCGCGGTGGACGCGGGGTAGTGACAAACCTTTGCTCAATGCCCGCTCGAATGCACCCAAGGCGGGCCGATATCGCGCGATCCGAAACCATCGCCGGGCCAACAAGTATTCCACAAGCGCCGGACGCTCTTTGGGCGGGATCCCGACCAGCACCTCAATGACTTCGTGGTCATCCAGTTGTTGATTGAGGAGCGCATCGCGGACCGCCGTCGCGATTCTCGAATCGCTCCACTGAGTCGCTGCGAGTCGAATGTCCAACGCTCGTTGGCTCGCTTCGGACAGCGGGGCGTCCGAGAGGGACTCATACCCGCTCCTGGCGCCTTTCCGATCGTCTTGCAGCCACTTGAGATCCGCGAGCCGAATCTGTGCGTGGGCACGCATCACGTTGTTGGATTCGGAATCCTTGACCCGTTGATAGGTCTGAGCGGCTTCGTCCCAATCGGACGTCATCATGATCGCGTTTGCCAGGTGCCAATGATGTCCCGGGTTGTCGGGATCGACGGCGACAATTTGTCGTCGCAACGCCAGGGCCCGGCAATATTCTTCCGCTTCAGTTGCCTGATTGGCTTGATTGGCCCAGCGAGCCGTCTCCAGCGCACAAACCCGGCCAAAGAGGCTCGGTGAGTCGTATCGAAAGCGGGCCAAGCGTTTGTCTTCATCGCGCAGCGGCACCTTGGAGCGATCGGCCAGGAAAGCGTGCCAGCGCGTCTCCAATGCCTGCGCGCTCGTTCCATAGGTGGCCTTCAAAGAACCGCTTTCATAGAGATGGCGAAAGCGCTCGATACCGTGGGTGTCCAAGAGGTAGCGGAGAAAAGAGCCGGCGACGGTGTAGGCTTGTCCAACGTGGGTACCGAGAAATCCTGTCGCTCCCAGTATGCGTTCCATGGGGGGAGCCAATTCCAGCTCGATCAACGCGGCGCTCCATTGGTGAGGAGTCAGCTGGCCGCGCGACCAGGTGCAGGCTTCGGCGAACCCTTCGACGAGCCCCATATTGGGCAGGACGCCGTAACGCGTCGGGAGCTTCAGAAAACCGGTGGAAATGCTGGCACCAAAGACGTGCGCCAGTTCGTGCTTGAGCACCGGCGCTCCAGGCATTAGGGCGTTGAGATGCACCTCGCCGTTCCACGGTTTGGCGATGTATGTTCGGTCGGCACCCATGAGGACACGCTTTTGTTCCGGCGTGTCGTATAGGAAACTTCGGATCTTGTCTTTGGGCTGGACCCCGAGCAGGGTGCGGAGCTGATCATAGCGAAATTCGTGATCGTCGGCCAATGCCTCAATGTGTTGAGCCACCAGGCCGCCTGCGGTGTAGTGGAGCACAAAGTGTGGTGTCTCCAGTCGAGCCCCAAGCGCTTGGATCACATTGTCTCGCGAGATCTCAAAGCCGCTATGCCCACGGGTTGCGAAGAGGCCGAGCGCGAGCAAGCCGAGGAGTCCCGGTCCCCACCAACGGGTCCACGGCCGACGGTGATGAACCCATGTGTGGCAGCCCACAAGGATCAAGAGAACGAGGGCGGCCGTATAGCTTCGATAGACGGTGTACGTGCCGCCGATTCGAATGACCTCGTCGTAGATGGCGCCACTGAAGAAGCCCGCAAAGCCGTTGTAGGCAAAAATCGGCGGGTGGTGATAGACGTGAGCCACATCCCAGACGACGGATCCCAGCCACCAGAGCACAAAGAGCCACGTGCCCCAGCGCCGTCCAGTCAATGTAGCGCAGAGCAGGCCGGCCGCTGCGGCGTAGATGCTGCCCATCAGTGGGCCCATGGCGTAGAAGGAGAGCCCCAATGGGATGTCGCAATTTTGAATGATGATGGCGCCGAGCAGCACGATGACCAGCGGAATCAACGCGAGTGACACCGCGCCCATCAGGAGGTGCCCAATATGGTGCCAGGTCCCTTCCCACGACGGGTCGGTCGCCACGCGCGTGCTGTTGATTCCCACCACGAGGGTGAGCGGCATGGCCACAGCAAACGCGAAAAAGTAGTTGAGCAGATTGAACTGCGGCAGGAACATCACGGCGACGCTGAACAGGGCGATGAGTCCTGCGGCCCATCGCCATCGTCGCTGCTGAACGATCGCTTTCAGGGCGTCCATCTTTCGAATCAGTTCGTCGACTTAGATGATGGGTTGGCCAGGTCGTTGATCAGTGGCAGCGACGTGGGTTTGACCTCATTCATCGCCCCGGTGCGGTAACCTTGCAGATCCAAAGCTACGTAGGCGAATCCTTGGGCCTTCATGTGCTTCACAACCGCATCGCGCAAGGCGGGCTCCAGCAAGCGCGGCAGCTCATCGGGCGCCACTTCAATCCGCACAATCGTGTCGTGAAAGCGGCAGCGGAATTGGTGGAACCCATGATCCCGCAAGAACTGTTCGCATCGAGCGATCCGTCCCAAGCGGGTTTCGTCGATGGACGTTCCATAGGGGAAGCGCGATCCCAAGCAGGCAAACGCGGCCTTTTTCGCCGTGCGCAGCCCCAGCCCTGCACTGGCCGTACGCACGTCGTCTTTGGTCATCTTGGCG
The DNA here is from genome assembly GCA_963578115.1 of Myxococcales bacterium. Taxonomy (GTDB): domain Bacteria; phylum Myxococcota_A; class UBA9042; genus CAUZBV01. Next base: position 4,970 of record CAUZBV010000078.1, on the reverse strand, counting down.
TCCATGAGTGGGGAATGGACGGCGTGTTCGGCGGCGGCCCGACGTCCGGGACGGTAATCGCCCAGGTCATCCAGGTTGCATCCGTCGATCACGACAGCCAGACCGTGTTTGTCTCGATAGATCTCGCACAAATCATAGAGTTCGGTTTTGCAGAAATAACAGCGATCGGTTCCGTTTTGTCGATAGCCCTCTTTTTGGAGCTCGTTGGAGTCGATGAGCAGGTGTTTGACGTTCAGCTCCGCCGCCAGCGATTTGGCGTCGTCCAACTCGGCCGTGGGCAGGGTGGGCGACACTGCTGTGAACGCGACGCATCGGTCGCCGAGTACATCGGCGGCTACCGCAAGCAGGTAGGTGGAGTCGACTCCACCGCTAAAGGCGACCATTACCGAACCCATGTCGGCTAGGGACGCACGCAACGTTTCAATCTGTTGGTCTAATGACATCGTCAGAGAGTGTAGCAGGCGTTAGCGCGTCATGTCGACGAAGACGCGCGCCGTTTTGCCGACTTTGACGGTAAAACCACGGGATTTGGATTTGCTGCCTTGTTTGAATTTGGCTCGGTAGCGTCCGGACTGCAATTTGAGTTTGCACGGGGTTGTGCAACTTTTCCCACGCACGAACACTTTTGCCCATGGCTTTGCGTTAAAAGATGCAAAGCCAGGCCCTGTGGGCTCTTTCGGTTTTGGCTTGAGGGTGTATTCCTTGCGGTAGCGACTGGTCGTGAGCTTAATGGTCTCTTTCACCGAGATGTGCCCATCGAGTTTCACGGCAATTCGCAGATCGTCGCCGATGGAGTAGCCTTGCACCGTGTAATTACCGAGGCTCGTGGCGGGCTGTGGTTGTTCGTTGACGAAGAGGGCGGCCTGTGGCGGCGTTACAATGGCTTCGAAGACAACGGTCTGATCCGGTGGTTCTGGTTTTTTATCAAGGACGGTTGAGATGGTCTGGCCATCCCGACGAATCGAGAAGTATTTAACCTTCCGCAGATAGTCTGGGTGTGTGAATACAGCCTCACCCTCGTCACCCACCGTGGCTTTAACCTTCAGGGTTCCCGTCCCGGTTTTACCGAGCACTTGGATGGTTGCCGAACGAGGCGCCACTTTAAACGTTACCCGCACTTCTTTGGGTGCCCTGGCCTTCTCTTTTCGGAGTCGTACCCGGACCGTGTATTTTTCTTTCTTAATCTCCACGGTGCGGTCCGATGTCTTGTATCCGTCCTTTTCAAAAGACGCATACACTTCGTCGCCGATGAAGGTGTCTACAGTCAGTTCGCCCGGTGCTGATTTGTCTCCCACCGTGATCATGGCGTCTGCTGGGGTGACCCGGAAGGTGACCCGAGCGGCTTGCTCAAGCGTTGTGTCTCCTTGGGGCTCCTTGTCGGGAAAGAGGTGTGGCCACGCAAAGAGGCCGCCCACTCCGAGGGCGACAATGACGCCAATGATCGTGAGGAAGAGTCCTGCTTTGCTACCCGACTTCGCTGGGGGCGGGGTACGGGGTGGCTGGGCGCTTAGGTCTGGCGCTTCGAGCGCTACGGTTGGGTTTTCACTGGGGTCGGCCGGCGAAGGTTGAAAATTTGTGGCCTCCAGGTCCAGAGCGACGGTGGAGTCCAAGTCGATTCCTGCCATTTGTTCGACATTGGGATTACTGCTGGCCTTGAACATTCCAGATGATGAATCGCTTCGTTGTCGACGGACTTCATTGCTGGCTTCGATGAACTGAGTTTCTGCGTCGTTTGCGTGAGATTCTCGAAGTTGGACGATGTCGTCGGCGAACATCTCCTTCATGTACGAGCCGAGTTCTGCACTTTCTTTGTCTTCGACGTTTGGGTAGTACCAATTTTCCAGATCACGGAGAAACTCTTTGCAATCCGCTTGACGGTCTTCCCGTTCACGGCTCAGACACTTAAGAATGATCTGGTCGAGTTCTTCCGGGACGTCCGCATTGATGCTGTGAGTCGGAGGCACATCGGCTTTGAGCACGTTGGTCAACGTTGCGAAATCGCTGTCCCCTGCAAAGAGGCGGCGTCCAGTGAGCATTTCCCACGTCATGACACCCACTGCGAAGAGATCGCTACGTGAATCCAGATCTTTGCCGCGCGCTTGCTCGGGAGACATGTAGGCGCACTTGCCTTTCACCATACCGGCCCGGGTTTTGGTGGACCGTGCGGCGGCCTTGGCGATCCCGAAGTCCATGATTTTCACTTCACCATCAAAAGAGATCATCACGTTCTGGGGAGAGACGTCGCGGTGAACAATATTGAGCGGTTCGCCTTTGTTGGCCTTGGTGTGTGCGTAGTGAAGGCCCTTGGCCACATCCATTGTCAGCTTGACGATCTGTGCTTCCGTAAGCGGATTGTCTTTTTCGACGCCTACGTCGATCACCCGGCGAAGATCTCGGCCCTCGATGTACTCCATAGCGATGTAGTAACAACCGTCTTGGATGTCGAAGTCGTAGATTTGTACGATGTTTGGGTGATTGAGCCCGCTGGAGACTTTGGCCTCATCGATGAACATGGTGACGAACGCTTCATCTTCCGTGTAATGCGGCAAAATGCGCTTGATCACGACCTCTTTCTCGAACCCTTCGGCGCCAATGGTCTTGGCACGAAAGATCTCGGCCATACCGCCCAGTGCGATCTTATTGAGCAAGATGTACTTGCCAAAAGGTTGTGGAAATTGGTTTGTCGCCATGATCGTGTTGACGTTGCTGTTCGTTACTAATCGCTCAACCGTGGCCATGCTAGCACATCGAACAAAAGTGGCAAGGTCCAGCATACAATGTTCGGTAGATAGGAAATCCAGGCGCAACTCGCACGTTTGTCTGGACCTGGGTACAATGAGTTCCAGCCGCTGGGTGGGAATCGAAGGAGAGTGGGCGAATGGCCTATCATGCGTGGTTTTCTTGTTTTGACGGATGCGACGTTCGTTACGATTTGACGGACGTTGTCTATCGATGTGAGACCTGCGGTGGTTTGCTGGATGTGGTGCATGATCAGGAAGCGTTGACGAACCGGTCCGGCGCCGACTGGCGAGAACTCTTTGAGAATCGGTGGATGCGGCAGGAGTGGCCCTATGGTTCCGGGGTGTGGGGGAAACTGGAGTGGGTGTACCCAGCCATCAATCCCGAGAACATCGTGAGCTTTGCTGAGGGTGGAACCAATTTAATGTGGGCCGAACATTTAGGGACGCAACTCGGCGTGCCCCAACTCTGGGTGAAGATGTGCGGGAACACCCATACGGGATCGTTCAAAGACCTGGGCATGACGGTGTTGGTGTCTGCTGTTCGGCAGATGATCGCCGAAGGGAAGCCTGTGCGTGCGGTGGCTTGTGCCAGCACAGGAGACACAAGTGCGGCTGTGTCTGCCTATTGTGCGGCGGCCGGAATCCCGTCTTTGGTTTTTCTTCCACGCGGTCGGATCAGCCCGGCTCAACTCGTTCAACCCATGGCCAATGGTGCCATCGTGATTAGCCTCGACACAGATTTTGATGGGTGCATGCGCATCGTGCAGGAGGTGACCGAGGATGGGTCCATTTATCTCGCCAACTCAATGAATTCGTTGCGAATCGAGGGCCAAAAGACCATCAGCGTGGAGATTACTCAGCAATTGGGTTGGGACCCGCCGGATTTCGTGATCGTGCCGGGGGGAAATCTTGGCAACATTTATGCACTCGCACAGGGCTTTGACATGATGCTGTCGTTGGGCTTGATCGACGAACGCCCTCGCTTGGTGTGTGCGCAGGCGCAAAACGCGAACCCCTTGTACACTGCGTTTCGAAAGGGATGGGCGTCCTACGAACCCCAAGCTGCGAAACCTACATTGGCATCGGCCATTCAAATTGGGGCTCCAGTGAGCATTCACCGCGCTATTCGTGCGCTGAAGGCGTATGACGGCATCGTGGAGCAAGCCACTGAGGACGAGCTTATGAACGCGGCTGCCCGCGCGGATCGCACGGGGATGTTTTGTTGTCCTCACACCGGGGTCGCGTTGGCTGCGTTGGAGAAACTCGTGACCAAAGGCACGATCACGGAAGAGCACCGAGTGGTTGTGGTCAGCACCGCACATGGATTGAAGTTCTCTGGGACGAAAGCCGCCTATCATGCCGACTTGCTGGACGAAGTGAGCGCACGGCATCAGAATCGACCGGTCGAAACGGCCGCAGACGTGGATACGGTTCGGCGCACCCTCGACACGCTGCTGGCGTGATCAGGCGAGCGAGACTCGATTAGAAGTTGGTGTCACCCTCACCGCCGGTAATGCCAGCCGTGCCCGAATTGCCAATGCTGGGGCCGGGCTGGCCGCCGGAGCCACCACTGCCGATGAGGTCATAGGAATTCATCGCCTTCCATTCGGGTGGGGCTTTCCCCCCATGGGCATAGATGCCGTAGCTCACACCGCCGCAGCCGCCGCCGCCGCCACCGCCGTGTCCACCTTGGCCACCATTGCCGCCTTCGCCGGCTGTACTTGTGCAATAGAGTTCGTCGATGTCGGGGCCAGATCCTCCGCCGGAACCACCCGCGCCGGGTGCACCGCCCGTGCCGGCAGCGCCACCATGGCCGCCGTCGCCACCGTTGCCCGTCACGAGGACGTTGCCGGTCACCACGGGGTAGGTCGCAGGTGTGTTGGACCAAGAAACAAAGAGGGCAAAGCTTCCGCCACCGCCAGTACCGCCAGTTCCTTGGGTCCCTCCGCAGCCGCCGCTACCACCGCCACCGCCGCTTGCCCCCACGTCGTGGTTTCCCGCAAAGCCATCGCATCCCCATGTTTCGACGCCGCCGGACGCACCTCCGCCGCCACCACCGCTTCCGTCCGAACCCTCTCCGCCCGCATTGCCTTGGCCGGCGGTCCAGTGGTGCGTGACTACGGTTCCGTCATCATTCGTGCACCCTGTCCCCACCGCGCCCACGGCACCCGCGGAACCGTCGGTCCCCGGAAAACCGTGTTTGGCTCCCGAGGAGGGCTTTAGGCAACT
>CAUZBV010000077.1:0-10835 GCA_963578115.1 Myxococcales bacterium | reverse complement strand
AAAGTTCATGAACACTGCCTCCAGGACGACGCCGAATCGTTCGAATGATGAGCCTTTAATCTATGCGTAACGACCTCGCAGATCAATGGCAACATGGTTTGTTTTTCATTCTCGTTGCCGTGACACACCAGTCGAATGCCTGGGGGATTGCCAGAGCGAACAACGTAGCCTGATTTCCTCCACCCAAACCATCGAGGTTTCGCTCCAGAAGCGTTGGCGGTATAGTTCGCAACGATGAACAAACTTAATCGACGACTTGGACTCGAATGGATGCTCGCATGGCGCATCACTCGATCCCGTAAAAGTCGGTTCTTAAGCCTCATCACAACCGTTTCCATCGTTGGTATCGCCCTGGGCGTCATGGCGCTCACCATTGTCATCAGCGTAACCGGCGGTTTCGAAGAAGCATTTCGCGAGCGTATTTTGGGGTTGCATCCCCATCTCTTGGTGTGGCCGCGACAGAGCGATGCGTTGGTTGATTATCGCGACGCCATTCGCGCACTTGAAGCGGATCCGCGGGTGCTCGGCGCCACCCCTGCGACGTATGACGAGATGATGATCGGTCACCGAGATCGTCGCGCCGGTGCCATTGTCAAAGGCGTCGATCCAGCGACCGTTGCATCCGTCACCGATGTGAGCGCACTCCTGGTGGAGGGCTCTATGGATGCCCTGGTGGAACAACCGAGCCTCACCCAGGATGGGGGCGGAACGATGTCTCTGCACAACTTGCTGTCTGAGACGGCCTGGACGATCGTGGTGTGGGGAAACGATGCCGATCATGTGACCATTGTTGAAAACCACCTGGCCCTGCCGAGCCTGGGGGAAACCCATATCAGCATTTTCCACGGAGACACCAAGCTTGGCGCCGTGGACGTAGCCATAGACGAGACGGATCCACACGTCGCACAAACGCTTGAACCGGGACAGCACAGCCGACCGATCAGCATGCTCGCGGGGCCCTTTAACGTGCGTTTGGGCAACGAATCGAACGAGACAAAACCCATGGACTTGGCCTCAGGTCGGTCGAACCTCCTGATTCTTCGACCGGGTGGTGGACGCACCCTGATTGAGACCGATCCGGAACGTCCACTGGACGGCGAGTGTCGGGTCCGGATTGTGGATGTCCGCGCCGATCCAGCCCAACCCATGGCGATCCACTACGAGGGGCGTCCGCTGGAAGTCGACACTCCCCATCTGCTGACGGCGCGCGCGCCAGTGATTCTGTTGGCGACGGCCCTGGCCAAACGATTGGATGCACAAGTGGGATCGCGGATTTCGATCTCCACGCCCTATCGAGGTCTCGGGGCCCGTGGAAACGCCCCCATGGGTATGGAGCCCACATCGGGACGCTTCGAGGTCGCCGGCATTTTTCGCACGGGCTATCACGATTATGACAAACGCTTCGCCATCATATCCTTCTCCGCTGCCACTCGATTCCTCAATAGCGGTGATCGACCCAAATGGTTGGAGGTTCGAGTGGACGATCTGCTCCAGATCGACGATCGAAAGCAAGTGGTTGAACAGATTGTACAGCCCTATGGTCTGCCCGATATGATGGTCGACCTCAAACGGATCACTTCCCGTATAACACGCGTCACATCCGGTGATGTCCGACAATATTCATTGGAAGAGCCCACGTCGGCCCTATCCACGCTGCGCAACACCGCCCAAGTCATGGAAAGCCTTCGCACCACTGTGCCCTACGGAATAGGCCCACGAAGAGCCTTCAACATCATCACATGGCGAGAGATGAATGCCCCCCTATTCAGTGCGCTCAAACTCCAAAAGAATGTGCTGTCGATCATCTTCGCGATCATCATCTTAGTGGCGGCATTTAATATTGTTGGCACCCAAATCATGCTCGTTCACGAAAAAACCCGCGAGATCTCCATTCTCAAAGCGATGGGCGCGACCGGCTCCTCTATCAAGAGCATTTTCCTGATGCAGGGCCTGCTCATCAGCGGCTTGGGTACTGGGCTGGGATTGATCTTGGGGCTGGGTGCCTGCGTGCTGGTCGACCAGGTTGGGTATCCGCTGGAACCGGAGGTCTACCTGATCAGTGAACTACCGGTTGCCATTGACCTGACTGTCATTGGGTTCATCGCGTTCATTTCGTTGACGCTGACCCTTCTCTCCACGCTCTATTCTGCGGGACGAGCCGGACGATTGTTGCCCGTCCAAGGCATTCGTTACGTGGAATAGCATGCCCCATTCCGATCAATTTGCCCCCCCAGTGTGAACGCTGGAACGGAGCGTTTTGCCTCCGTAATGAAACCTCGGCATCCATCACCCGAATCGTGTGTTGACAGCCCCCACTACCCCTGCTAGCTTCGCGGCGACCGGTGTCGAACACGACACTGACTGGGAGTCATCATGGTTCAATCCATCGGACAAGTACTGAAGGCGGCGCGGGAAGACGCGGGGATCACGGTCGTCGATCTCGTGCGCAAGACGCGGATTCGCACGGCTTCGATCTTGGCCCTCGAAGAGGGTGATTTTGATACGCTTCCAGCCCCGGTCTTCGTTCGGGGATTCATCCGCTCGTACTGCCGCGAAGTCGGCTTGGATTCAGTAGAAGTTTTGGCTCGATACGATGCCGAAATTCATGAGCAGACGTTCCAAGAAGAGCCCGAAGACGAAGCTCCCAGCTTGGGCGCACTTCTGAACCCCCACAGCGGACTCCCCAATCATCAACACCGTGGGCTGCGAATTTCCCACGTGCTGTTGCTCTTGCTGGCCATCGTGACGTTCATTATCGCGTATGCAACGGCCGGTGTTTCTTCGTCGACACCCGGTGTGGATTCCGCACAGACCAATCCGACCACGGGCCAGGCGAAAACCTTCACTAAGCGACGGTAGGGTTGGCCCATGTTGGGCCCCAAACAGACCCTTCTGCTGGAGTCGTGCCAACGACTCTTGCGGAGAAATGCCGCAACTCGAGTTGCCCATCTTCTGAGTAAATCACGCGCAGAAGACATCGCGCTGATCATCCCCCGACTCACGTCCCGCGAATGCCAGCAGACGTTTGGGCTCTTGGAGGGCAGAAGCCAACAGGCAGAGGTGTTGTCCGAGCTGGATCAGACCACTGTGACGGTCCTACTCGAGCCTATTTCAGTCGCTGAACAAGTCGCTATTCTCCACGAAATGTCCAACGACGATGTGGCCGACATCTTGGCATTTCTGCCCGAAGAGCAGTCGCTCGCCATCTTGGAACTTATGCAAGAGCAGGAGTCCATCGAGGTCGAAGGACTCATGGGCTACGATCCGGACTCAGCCGGCGGCATCATGTCTCCGGATTTCTTCGCCCTCCAAAAAGACACCACGATTCGAGACGCTATCACAGCGCTCCAGGAACAAGCCGCCGATCTGGAGATGGCGTTTTATGTGTATGTCATCAACGAGCATGGCCAACTCGTCGGCGTCGTTTCACTGCGCCAACTGGTCACGTCACGTCCGGACCTTCCGCTCAATACAATCTGTGAGCACGACGTCATCAACGTCCCCGCTGATGCCGACCAAGAGGAAGTGGCTCGGGTGGTCGCTCGCTACAACATCCTGGCCGTACCGGTCGTGGACGATGCGAACAAGTTGCTCGGTATCGTCACCGTCGATGACGTCATCGATGTGCTCTACGAAGAGGCCACCGAGGACATCTTGAAGTTGGCCGGCGCCGGTACGGAATTGCCCACCAGCGACGGCCTCTTTTCGAACCTAAAACAACGCTACCCATGGCTATTTGCCAGCTGTATCGGCGGTTTCATCGCAGCGTTTGTGATGGCGCCATTTTCTGGACAATTGGAATCCACCCCCTTCCTGGCTCTCTTCATTCCCATCATCATGGGCATGGGCGGTAACGTAGGCATTCAGTCCTCGACGATCATCGTACGGGGGTTGGCTACCGGACACATTGAATTGGACCGTGTCAAATCGGTCATTCGACGCGAACTGGGTATCGGGCTCGTGCTGGGCATCGGTTATGGCATCCTGGTCGGGGCCGGGGCCGCTTTGTATTGGTGGCTCACCAATGACACCCCCAACCAATCCTTCGTGATATATTTCGGCATCGTCGTTGGGCTCTCGCTTGCGGCCGCCATGTTGGTTGCGGCCACCGTGGGAACCTTCGTGCCACTCGGACTCGAACGCATCCGAATCGATCCGGCAGTGGCCACCGGCCCATTTGTCACAACGGCCGTCGACGTGCTGGGAATTTTCGCCTATTTCTCCATCGCAATCGGATTGGCCAATGCGTTCGGATTGTAGGCATTGGACGACATGAGCGCGCTCCCGCCCAGTGACGGTATCATCCTACGCCGAATCAAACACGGGGACCGCAACCAAATCATTACGATCTTCACCCAAGAGCACGGAAAAATTACCGCGTATGCCCGGGGGGCGAGAGGGATGAGCAAGCGCTTTGGTGGAAAACTCGATCTCTTTCAACTGGGTGGGGCCACCTTTGGTCGCCGACGACAAGCCAGCGCGATGCCGGTGTTAAGCGAGTTTCAGTTGCAGACGGGCTACATCGGAATCCGCACCGACATTGTGAAATTCGCGATCGCGTCGTTTTGGGCCGAGTTGGTGCTCACCACCAGCGCCGATCATGACCCATCTCCTGTCCATTTCACCCAGTTGTGCGACGCCCTTGCCACCTTGGAACAATCACCTCTATCCGCACGTCGAGACCTGATCTTGGGTTTTCAGTTGCAGTGGTTTGATAGCATGGGCGTGTTGCCCCCTCTGGATGAGGAGGCCCTCGGTCGAGCCAATCTGCCCCCCCTGTCGGAGCGCTCACTGTCCATCGCCCGTGCATTGGTCACAGGCGTCAGCATCGAAGCGTTAAATGCACACTATGCGGACGAAGTGGGCACACTGACGCGATCCATCCGACAGGGCGTCCTCCAAAAACCCATGTCGTCCGCACAATTTCTCCATCAAGTCTTAACGGATCCCGCCGGGGGCTAGCTTCCCCCCCCCTGTCCTTGTTATAATTAAACCCGTGAAGTGGATGACACAATATGGATGGTTCGTTTCAACCGGGTTGGTCTTTGTGATCGCGTGCACGGAGCCCGCCATCGTGGATTCGGTTGCACCGCCCGATCCCACCTACACGAGCTGCAACACGCAGAAGCCTTGCCCCGCTGGATTTGTATGCGAAGACCAGATCTGCAAAGTCTCCTCTGGCCAGCCCGACACCACAACACCCCCTCCAAACAATTGTTTTAATATCAACTTTCCTTGTCCTGTGGGGTATCAGTGCGTAGCCGGCCAATGTGCAATCGTGAGTCCCCCTACGCCCGATGCAGGAAATCCAGATGCGGTCGCCCCTCCGCCTCAACCTGATGTGACGGTCCCTGAAGATGTACCACCGCCTCCGGCCGATGAGTGCATCCAACCGGGCAATCCCTCCTCTTGTCCCGAAGCCACGGAAACCTGTCGTATCGATCCCAACAGCGGTGCGTTTCTGTGCAGTGGATCCACGATGGCGTGGCCCAAGAACACACCCTGCAGCCAACATGAAGATTGTGACCTGCTCTACGGCTGCCATTTTGGGGTTTGTGCCCAGTACTGTGAGCCGATCATCGGTCCGACGTGTTGCGACGCATTGGGCGAAACGTATAAGAAAGTCCTGCCCACCCAATGGGGAGTGTGTGTCCCCTAGTCCCTCTTAAGGCGTAGAGACAACTGATACACCCGGCGTTTGCTGGCGCCGGTCAACGCCACCACGTCCTTGACCGTCTTCTCGCGCAACATGGCCAACAAGCTGGCGTCATCCACAACCCGCTCTGGCGGTCGATCGACGATGAGGGTCACTTCTCCCTTCCGCGGGGAAGCCTCCCATTGCGCCAACGTCTCCGACACCGTACCCGTCAGCCATTCCTCATATCGTTTCGTGATCTCGCGGGCCACCACGACCAACACGTCTCCTCGTGTCTCGCGCACATCCGCCAAGACCTTGGGTACATCGCGCGCCGCCGCATAAAGCACCAATGTGCCGGGCGCCGTGGCGACTTCATCGAGCCACCGACGGCGAGCAGCCGCCTTCTTCGGCGGGAAACCCACGAACGTAAAACGGTCTGTGGGCAACCCCGAAGCACTCAGCGCTGCCACTGCGGCACAGGCGCCCGGGATTGGAATCACTTCATGACCTGCATTTCGAGCGTCCCGGACCAACCGGTATCCCGGATCACTGATGCCCGGCGTACCGGCGTCGGTGACCAAGGCCAACTTGAGACCGTCCGCCAGCTTCTCCAACACCCACTCGGAACGTTGCGTTTCATTGTGATCATGCACACTGATGACACTGCCTCGAGCGCGCGCGATGGACAGATGATTCAAGAGCTTCGCCGTGTGACGGGTATCTTCGGCCAGCAATATGTCACAGTCGGTCAATACGCGAACAGCACGCAAAGTGATGTCATCGAGGTTGCCAATGGGTGTCGCCACAATGTAGAGCATCGCTGCCTTATTGGAGGGCCAGGCCCACCGCCTGGCGAAGACTGAGATATTCTTCACTCAGCGCGTACACGGCCAAATCGACAAGCTTGTCCCTCGTTGTCAGGCGGCTCGGCGCAGTGAACAATGTTTTGTACGTCTCGGAACGAAGCATTCGACCCGCCAGAACCACATCGTTGCATAGGAACAACCCGGCGTGATTCGCGGTCAGCTCGATCTGATTCAGCCACCGATGCACATTGAGAGTGTGGCCCGAATGCACGTGCTCCTGGACGCGTTGTTCCAGATGACCCCGCAGTTGACTGGGCAACTCATCCAAGACCTCTCGAATCGTGGCCACGGCATCTGGACTGCTCCCATTGCCACCATCATAATCTGTAATAAAGTGACTCGCAGTCGCTTGAAAAAGGGCTTGCAACGACTCGGGTGGTGCCACACAAACCGCCAGATGCATAGGATGGAAGTACGTCAACACTTTCCCCAAGACAAAGGCCAACTCTTGCTCGGTCTTTCCCTGGCGAAGCTCATCACCGATCATAATGACGGGCGGCACCAACTCCTCGATGTGCATGCCGGACGATTGAACCGAGTGGTACACCTTGGGAAGAGGAGCGATACCCAGAATGTTGCTGGACGTGCTGAACACATGGGTAAAAAGTTCGCGTTGGCTCAGATCGATCTCGTCTTTCTTACGAAGACCTATCTCTTTGGACGTCTTTCGAGCCAACTTGTCGCCCAAGCCCTGGTACAGGGTTTGGTACACCTGCCCCAACAACAGGTCTTCGCCCCGGCTCACAAGATGCGAGGCCCAGATGTCCTCATCAACGTTGCCAAGCGATGCCACCATCTCACCCGTAGCATTTTCTTCATAAAACGTTCGCTCGAGATCGTCTGCTTGGCCAAGCAACGTCAACACACCACATGCCATCCACGCAGCATCTTTGTTCTGCGTCTCCATGAACAGCTTCTTCAACGTACGATAATGCTTCAACTCGCCCGGTTGATGACATAGCAATTGACGGAACCGAACAATCGCCCGGTCTTTTTCGTCTTCCATCAGGTGAAGTTGAGACAAGATCTCCACCGTCTTGACGTCATCGGGCTGGACATCCAAGGCCGCCTCAAAGGCCGCCGCAGCCTTGTTCATTTCCTTCAATCGGGTGCGGTAGATCTCACCCAAGTTGAAACACAATTTGAACTGCAACGCGGACTGACTATCATCGTCCTGCACACGCACCAACATGTTTCGATAATTCTTCTGAAGCGCGGACCAGTCTTTCCTGTCCGTAAGGATCTCATCAATGCCACGGAACGCCTTCAGGTGCGAAGGATCGCAATCCAGAGCCAGATTAAAGTAGTGAACAGCCTGGTCATCATCACCCAATTTATCCCGATACACGTCCGCGATCGCACCGTAATAACTACCTTTACGGCGCCCATCTTGCTCCAATTCGACCAAGCGAGTCAGCGTTTCGACGGCTTCGCCATAGGATTCCGCGTCCACCAACACCTGGAATATCTTGAGGTGTGCTGCCTTGCTGTCGGGCTGAAAGTCCAACGCGCGTCGGTATGCATGAACCGCCTCTTCGGGCTCTTCCAATTGCTTGAGGTACACATCACCGATGCGTAGCTGGAGATCAAATTTCTCGAGCGCCTCGCTCTTGAAGTCCTGCAGATCCGTGGCATAGCGAATGACATCGTGCCACTTGCCCTGCTTCTCCGACAAGGTCATGAGGCTTTCATGCGCCGCCACATCACGGGGTTGAATCAACAGGGTCTTCTCAAGATACTCACAAGCGGTCTCGTCGTCGCCTTGGCTGAGCGCAATTTCCCCGAGCGCTCGATAGTGAACCACCAACTCCGAGTCATCGGCTTGCGCTTCAATGCGATCGATGACCGCCATATGCATCGCCTCTGCTCGATCCAAATCGCCGGTGGCCGTCGCGACCCGACTCAGAGACTTCATGGCCTCGATGTTGCTGGGATCCACGTTGTACGCAATCTCGTACTCCAACAACGCATCTTCGGGGCGGAGAAGATTCTCCAATGCCTGACCCCGGTGCAGTCGAACCTCTGACTGATGTGCAGAGGCCGTATTTTCCGACCAGCCGTCCCGATTGACGACGAGATTCAACAGCGCCTCGGCTTTTACCCAGTTCTCGGACTGAACGTACAAGCCAGACAGGATGTCGGCCGACTCCACATCATCCGGGATCAACTCAAGCGCCATCTCCAGGTGGTCAACAGCGCTCTCTTCGTTGTGCAATTTGTCCCGATGAATCAACGCGATGTCGCGCTGAATCTCGGCTTTTTGCCGATCCGTGCTCACGTGCAGATCGCGCTTGTGCAACACGTCGATGACGTTGTCCCATTCTTCTCGTGCGGTGTAGATGCGCTCCAGGAGAGTTAACGCGCGGGTGTCCCCAGCGACGTCCTCCAACACCTTGTTTAAGATGTCGATGGCTCCCGCATGATCTTGCAATTGCGAAAATACGATCTCTGCCCGTGCAGTCATCAGTTCATTGCGTTCATCAGCGGTCGCAGCGTGGGTCGCTTTGCGAGCCAAGATGTCTTGGACCGCTTCGGGTTGTTCCGCATCGCGATAGAGCTGCTCCAGCGCGTCCAAACCATCCCAATTCGAGGCTTGCTGTCCCAATAGGGTCCGATATGCGTCGATGGCACTGTCGGGATCATTCAGCCTCACCCGATACACGTTGGCCACTTTGCCCTGGTAGGTGATCCACTCTTCTTCGTAAGCAGCCTCACCAACGTCTGTAGCCTCTCCTTGCGACTCATCGCTCGCCGTCATTGTGCTGCGTAATTGTTCGAGGTGCCGTCGATACACATCGATCAAATCTTCCCAGTGTTCGAGCCCCTCATAGATCTCTTCCAGCGCAGCCAATGCACCCGCATGGTTGGGATCGATGGTCAACATTCGGTGAAAATAATCAGCAGCAGCCTCCGGGTCGTCTTGCACTTGCCGCTGCAACAGAGCCAGCTTTTCGCAAAACTCCAGGCGTTCGTGATCCGTCTGCGCCGTATCCAACAATCGTTCATAAACACCGGTCAACTTGTCGAAATTGTCTCCTACGGCGTACAAATCGAGCAATCGATGCAGAGCATCTCGCTGCGTGTCATCAAGATCGAGGATCTCCTCATAACAACGAATCGCACGTTCCATGTCGCCGACGTTCCGTTCCAAGATTTGGCCGATACGCAAACGGAACGCTGTCTCGTCGCCTATGGCCATACCGGCCTTGGCCTCCAGAACTCCAATGAGATCTTCCCAACGCTCGTGCTCGGTAAAGAGGGATTCCAATGCCTCCACAGCGGTCGTGTTGGAATCGCCGCTATCGAGGACACGTCGGTACGCCTCAACGGCTGCGTCCACATTTCCGAGTCGATCGCGATGGACTTGTCCCACTTCCAAGTTGATCGCGATCCGCTCTCTTGGATCACCCGCCAAATCGATCCGTGATTCTTGGACGGCCACCAAATCTTCCCATCGTTCGTTGTCACGCAAGACATCGGCCAATTCTCGAAGGGCATCCTCGTGTTCCGCATCGACCGACAAAACACCCCGGAAATGACGAACAGCATCATCCACCCGGTGTAGCCGATCTCGATTGATCCGAGCATTCTTGAGATGGATGCCGATTCGCTCTTCATCCTCCTCCAAACCCTCCAGAGCCAACTCAAATTCTTGGGTCAACTCCTGGTAGAGCTCAGCCGCCGTTCCCACTCTCTCCAACGATTCCAGAATTTCCGTGTCCCCTGCGAACTCACGGTGC
Organism: Myxococcales bacterium; assembly: GCA_963578115.1. Taxonomy (GTDB): domain Bacteria; phylum Myxococcota_A; class UBA9042; genus CAUZBV01. The sequence goes on along the minus strand of CAUZBV010000077.1, from coordinate 591 downwards.
GCCGCCTGTAGAAACAGAAAAGCAGATGGCATCTCATCGAGCTGCGTTTCGTTGATGTCCGCCAGCCGAATCAGTAAATCACGCTTGTCGTGCGGATCGTCGGTGTGGGCAACCCGATCCTCAAATAACTTGGCCAGGGGGCCCCATTGCTGATGCTCGGTGTACAACGATTCCAGGCGTTCTCCCGCATCCATGTGTCCCGGTTCGAGGGCAACGACACTTTGATAGGCTGCCGCGGCCTGCTCCCATCGATTCAGCTGATATTGCTCGATTTCACCCAACGCCATCCAGACAGGAACGACCTGGTCGGCGGAGACCAACGCGGCTTTCGCGCGCAGGATTGGGACCGCTTCCTCCCAACGACCTGCATCGGCAAAGAGGCGCTCCAACGCCTGCAACGCCTCCAGATCATTGGGCACCACCTCTCGGACCTTCTGCCACGCAGCGATGGCCTTTTCGGGGTGTGGCACGTCATCGGTGTAGAGACGCGCAAGCTTCATGTACAAACCGCAGAGTTCCTCGCCTTCAAAATGCAGCGACGAAACCATCTGCTCGAGCACACCGCTCAGCGCATGCGTGTTCTCCGAAGCC
>CAUZBV010000076.1:0-10952 GCA_963578115.1 Myxococcales bacterium | reverse complement strand
ACAATATCGAGAACCACTCAGGCGCTATTACGTCCTGAAAACGGGGGAGAACATGTTTAACAAATACGTAGGTCCCGGCAAGTTGATCGATTATTCCTGGGACAATCCGGGTAAAGCATTTGTGCTGACGGGCCTGTCATTGCTCATAGCTACCTTTGTGCTGGCATGGGCCCTTCGGCTTGTCAGTGCGGGAGTCATGGAATTCAACGATCCGAACATGTACGACCAACTCGAAAGCGCGGTCGTGGATGCGGCCGATGGCGATTCCGAACTGGCGGACGACATCACGAGCGATAAGGCGTGGCCTTCGGCATGTGACATCGCGAAAGACGGTAAAGGTGGCGCCACCGCCGAGTGTGAAACCGCACTCAAAGACGTCCAAGACAATGATGTCATTTTTGACGCGGTCGAGAACCTGCAGAGTTTGGAACTCATTTGGGCTGACATCGGCGATGCCTACAACGCATACGATGAACCTGACAACGATGGTTGGGACGGCTTCCAAGGTGGCTCTACCCTTAGCGCAGTGTACTCAAACCGACCGGCCAGCCTGAGCCAATTTCGTGACTCAGCGAAAAACATGCCCCAAGACGAATATGTGAACTTAGCGGCATTACAAGCCATGGCCAACTCCGCGGTGCAGCTGTCCACCAGCCAAAGCGATGCGGCCGAAAACTTCTATGACACCCTCAAGGAGTACCCATACAACTTGGTTGGTGGGCTGCTCAATGCCTTCGTGCGCTACTTCATCCTCTTCATCTTCTTGGGATGCCTCTGGAGCCTGTACCGAGGAACGGAAGGGCGCAATCGCACCTTGTGGGGATTTGTCATCGGCTTGGTCCTGCTCGTTCTTGTGGGTGCCACCAGTGACGACGACGCCCTTGGCGCTCTAAACTTTGGTCAAGCCAGCGGCGGCGTCTTCGACTCGCTCCTTGGGCCTTTGTTGGCAGTGCTGTCCCAAGCGCTCGTCTTTATCAAACGAGTGGTCACATTGACCGGTGACGTCAACACCATCCTGGGACCATTGGCCATCTCCGGCATTCTACTGCTCGTTCTCACGTGGAAGAACAAGTGGGCCATGGCTGTCGGTGTGTATTTCATCCTGGTTCTCGACCCCTGGTTGAAGGTACTCAAGGATGGGGAGTCCTTCAGCTTTAGCCCCTTCGACCTGAACGCCTTTGACGCATCCTTTGTACTCCCGCCACTGGTGTGGTCGCTTCAAATTATCGCCATGATCGCAGCGCTCTACCTCTTGGTGGGTGCCTGGCAGCATCTTGGTCAACGCATCATCAACAAGTGCGCTGAGGTATGTGGTAACGGCGGATCATCGGCGACCAGCGCGCCTGCGGCACCGCCACAGGCACCCAGACCCCCGAGCGCAGGCTAATGATTGACTCCATTCGAGAATTCATCACGCGCTGGAGACCCTGGCTGATCGGTGCCGGCATCCTCTTGGTTGCCGACATGTATAACGGCAAGTCAGGTTCATCCAGCGCGTCGGCCACGCCCGTTGAACAAGGCGACACAGAGACCGTCTCCGCCCCGGCGGATGTGGAAGCGATCGATGTGGCGCAACCGAACCCGGCGGCAACGCCGAGCCCGCATGGCAGTGTTGTTTATTCCCCAAGACGGAACGACAACGCCGCACTCTAAACCCCCTAATCTCACAGGTGGTTTGAGCCACCGGCTGACTCAGCCGGTGGCTCCACTTTTTTTCACTCGCCCACTCCGCGCGGCCTTCCTCCTGCGCCAAAACGTTTCTTTACGCGGGTATGGTGATCCGGTATGACAGCCGGAGCCACAACCATCGAGGGCATACAATGAATCACGGGAAACCATTCCTTGTCGCATGCTGTTTGGGTCTTGCCGGGCTAACGGGGACGTTCGCTGCACAGGCCGCTCCGGGAGATGTTGTCCATCAGATCGGTGCCCCAGGTCATTATCCGAACGGTCTCGCATGGGACGGCACCTCTTTGTGGGTCAACAACGTCTTGGAGGCCCAGAACCCGGGCAATTGGTACAAAATTTACCGTCTGGATCCAGACACAGGCGCCGTACTCGCTGAGTTTGACACCACCGGAACCATTTACCATGGTCTCGCCTGGGACGGCACTGCACTCTGGGCCGACCGCAATGTCGGTGTGGCAACATTCATCGACAAACTAAACCCCAAAAATTTGATCGTCACCAAGACGATTGACGGGGAGGGGATCGGCGGTGGTCTCGCCTTTGATCCACAGGCGAACGTGGTCTATCTGAGTGACAATTGGTCCAACAAAATCCGTGCGTACAACGCCCAGACGGGGGTCCTGGTCGACACCATCTCCCCCGGCACCACCGCCAATGGCTACGCGGACATGGCGTGGGACGGGACCCATCTGTGGCAGGCCAATCTCAAGGACGATGAATTCCTTCGCATCGATCCCACCACGGGCCTTGTTGTGGACACCCTCGCTGCCCCCACCGGTCAATGCGAAGGCCTCACCTTTGACGGCACCCACCTCTGGGCCTCCGACACCACGACGGATACGATCTATAAGATTGAGATCCTGCCTGCGATTCAAGACGGAGACAGCGACAGCGTGCCGGACGAAGAGGACAACTGCCCGACCGTACCCAACCCGGACCAGGCGGACACCGACACCGACGATGTGGGGGATCTCTGTGACAACTGCGCACAGATTTCGAACACGGATCAGGCGGATGGAGACAGCGATCTCGTGGGAGACGTCTGTGATCAATGTCCTTTGCAGGCGGATCCAAGCCAACCGGATTCGGACGGCGATGGCGCCGGCAACGCCTGCGACAATTGTCCCAGCGACGCCAACCCCGACCAAGAAGATGGCGACAGTGATGGGGTGGGCGATGTGTGTGATCTCTGTCCTGAGGTGGTTGATCCAGAACAGAACGAGACCGATTCCGACGGCATTGGTGACGCCTGCGACAACTGCCCAAACCATGAGAATTCTTTGCAAGTTGACTCGGACAACGACGGCGTGGGCGAAGCATGCGACGGCTGTCCCAAAATCTACAACGCCGACCAATTCGACGGCGACAGCGACGGCGTGCCCAATGCGTGCGACAACTGCGCCTTCGAACCCAACGCCGATCAGGCGGACGAAGATCTGGATGGCATCGGCGATGTGTGCGATGTGCCCACGCCAACGCCGGACGGCGCTGAGCCGCCGCCGACCGTAGAGCCCACACCCGACGCCGGCCCAAGTGTTGACGTAGGCACGGACGGAGGCACCAGCGCGGACACCAGCACCCCGCCCCCAGGTCCGCCAACGTCCGAGCCGGGATGCGGCTGCCACACGGTCGGAACGCTGCCTCCTCCGAGTCCGGGAACATGGCTGCTCTTCCTGATGAGTGCCCTGCTCATGGCGCGTATTCGCCGCCAAGTCGCGTAACCCATGGCTTGGCGCTCGCTGGTTCTGACCGCTCTCATTGTCAGCACTCCGAACGTGGGAGTGGCCCATGAAGCCCCTTCTGCTCGCGTTCAAGCCCTCACAAGAGCCCTCGAAGCTCAGCCCAACAATGCGGCCCTGTTCTTGGAACGGGCTCAGCTCTACCGCGAGCTGGGGCAAGCCAAGAAGGCCCTGGCTGACGTGAATCGCGCCGGCAAAATTCTAGGCCCCCAGGCTCGGTGGGAGATGCATTATCAGCGCGGTCTCATCCATCGTGCTGCCGGTCGGCACGTGTCCGCAGAACAAGCGCTGACGCGAGCCCTTCGAGGACAACCGGATCATGGGCCTGCCCTGGAGGCGCGCGCAGCAGTTCGGACCACGCGGGGTCGATTTCGGGGGGCCATCGCGGACTACACCCGAGCCATTGCACGGCGTCCCACCCCTGAACGCTTCCTGGCTCGTGGTGCACTCCAAGAGCGACAAGGACAATGGGAAGACGCCGCTGAGGGATATGGGGAGGGGATGAAAGGGCTTGGGGATCCCGTCAGTCTTCGGATCGCGCTGATTCGGGTGGAGACCCAACGGAAACGATATGCCCAGGCGCTCGCCCTCATCGGCGCAGTCCAAGAGCGCGCACCCGTGCCCACAGAATGGCTGCTTCGGCGAGGGGATGTGCTCACCCAGGCCGGACGCAGCGCGGAGGCTTCCAAGAGCTACAAGGAGGCCATGCGTCTGGCTGAACTCCGTCAAAAAAAGCGCCCATCCGATCTGAACAGCGCACACCGTGCCTGGGCGTACTTGGGGTTGGGACAAATCCTCCAAGCACAGAAAATCCTTCACGGGCTCGCCAAGCGCAATCCCTCATTCCCGCTGGTACAACGACTGCTCAAAGGGTTGTAAGTGTCGACCGCCCGCTACTCGTCCAACACCTGCATGTTGAAACAGAATTGACGCCAAGCGGGGTGATCTGCCTGGATCGCGATGTCCACTGTGGCCAACCCGGGCGATGTCATCAGCTCAAAGCCTATGGCCCGTTTGGGCTTCCGAACGGTGAATCGGACAGGGTCGCCATCGCCAACCCGAATGTCCATATGAACGGGCCCGATGCCCTGGCTCGTGTCCAGCAGTCCATAAAAACCGCTCAGACGCTTCTTCAAGGGGACGTCATGGAATGTGATGTGCTTGATACCGGCGGGACTCGGGTGAGCATAGATGCAGTACCGATTGTCGTAGTCGAAGCTGTACAACCCCGCCGCGATCAGGTCCCAGTTCACACTGCACCGCCAACCCGGCTCCAGCGGAGCGCGCGCGCAATCCAACCGCTTGCCATCCGCTTCGACATAGCGTTCCGCGTCATCCAAGTGTCGATCAAAGGTGTAGGTCACCTCTTGCGCACGCTGTGCGGCCACGACCACGCCCCCCAGCACGCCCAGTGTCAAAAGCGCCCACAGCATCACAGCACCATGCCGACGTGCCTTTGGCGACGGTGTGGGCAATCGCGTACCCAGCCACGAGCGCAATCGCGGAAATCGATTCCGTAGGCCAATGCCCACGAGCATGAACAAGCCCATCCCACCAAGCCACCACCCCGCTCGATCCGATGGTTGCTCCACCCAACGAAGGGTCAACGTACCGTCCGCAGGAACATCGACGCTCATGAACGCTTTATACGTGCTGCCCGGGTGAATGCCGACTCGTTCGATCTCGAGAGGCGTCCCATCCAAGTCTGCCTGCCAGTTGGGATAATCGGAACGGTGGATCCGAAGACGGCAGGACTCCCTAACGTCCGAGACGAGAAACTCCATACGTTCATTGGTCACGCGTGTTTCCAGTACAGAGCACGTGCCAATGGGACTGGCCCGGCGAGGGTTGGCTTTCTTCAACTCGTACACGCTGAGCATTCCAAATGTCTTGCGATGCGCCAAGTCCGAACGGTTGCGTCCCCAGGCGGTGTGTGCCAACACGTAGCGAACGCCCACTGCACGCAGGGTGTTTGCATCCCGTTTGCCCTCAAAGAAAAAGCGATAGGTGTGCGCCGGGACAAAACCACCAGTGTAGACCGGCACACCGGTGTATACGGGGAGCGTGGAGAAGACATGGTCATAGGGATCGCCAATGGCGGCCACACGACTCCACGGCTCGTCTTCAAGTTGGTCGCCCAAGTAGTCTGCGGCAGCGCGAAAGTCCTCCCACCAAAAAAGATCGTGTTGGCTGCGGACACTGGATATCTGGACCCTGTGATTCGACCAAAAATAGCCCACAGTCCCTGGAATAAAGGGGACGATGAACAAGAGCGGCAGCACCAGGAAGGCGATACTCTTGACGCGCTGAGTGCGGGAGGATTGTTCCTGAAGGCGTTGACGCAACCCCAGTGCCGCGCGCACCAATTCCTGAATGGTGTAACCGGCCAGCAAGTACATAAACACGCGCACCACCCCAATGAGTCTCGGGTACTGAATGGACGCGAAGGGGCTGGCCACATCGAACAAGCGAAGCTCGTACAGAAGGGTGGAACTGGCCAAAAGTGTCATGACAACACCGGCGGTGGCGAAGAAGAGCACCCACACGTTCCGGCGAACGATGGCGATGATGGTGCCGACAATGGCCGCCACAAAACAGAAGCGCCACTCCGGACCAAAAAGATCCAATCGAATGAGAGCCGGCAATGCTTCATCGAGACGCATCCACACTTCACCCAATTTTTGGGTGTAGGCGCTCTTGGCGATGAACGGGATCAACCACGCAGCGCTGAGCAAGATTGTAAGCGCCGCCACACCCAGCAGCCTCAGTAGGACTCGGGTTGCGTCTTTTCTTCCGGACTCCACCAGGTGGTGGAGGAGCAAGATCGGAGCACAGACGACCAAGAGCAAAATACTCATTGGATGGGCGAGCACCGCGGCGCCCACGGCCATGGAGGTGAGCGCGATGCGCCCCGCTCCGCCTTCCCGCAGGGTATTTCGTAAGAGGACCAAGGAAAAGAAGGTCAGCGCCGCGCCCAACGCAAAGGGCCAGACGCCCATCTCCAAAATCCAAAACCAGCCCAGATCGTACCAACCTCCGCGCGTCACAATCAGCATCAGGGCGGCAATCAGGCCGGCCATCTTCCCCACAAAGGCGCGTCCCAGGGCATACACCGAGAGTGGAATCACGAGGAAGAGCGCAAAAATCGACAATCCATACGTGGTACCGTAGTCCAACTGACCGAACGTCAGCATCCGCACAGCGGTGATCCACAGATTGCCGCCCGGTCCATAGAGTTCGTTGGCCGGATAGCCCGCAAACCACAGGTCGGTCCACCCGCGAAGACGGCCGCTGGGTAGAAGCACATCACTGGTCAGCCATCCATTGAAGAGGTGGGCGGGATGGTCATGGCTGACGGGGAAGTCGCCCAGCAAGAGCCGCCGGTAATACACGATGACCAGCAGCGTGATGATGAGCGGTCCGATCACCTCACTCCAGCGTATTCGCTGCCACCATGCAGCCCATCGGTTGGTCTCTACCTCACTCACCTCGGGGCGAGGCTACCGGCTGGTCCAACGAACCGCAAGTGTTCGGTTTTTTGACCGACGGGCCGTCCGCGCCTACTCTGAGCAAAGTGAAGCCTGCTCTGAGCCAGATTGGTCGATATCGTATCGAAGAGAAGATCGGAACGGGAGGAATGGCCACGGTGTATCGTGGCGTTCTCCAAGGGATCGACGGATTCGAACGCGAAGTGGCCATCAAGGTGTTGCATGCACACTTGGCCGACGAACCCCAGTACGTCGCCATGTTTCATGACGAGGCCCGTCTCGCCTCCCAATTGGCCCATCCGGTGTTGGTTCCCGTCACCGACTTGGGGGACGCGAACGGCATCCACTATATGGTGATGGACCTATTGAAAGGCGAGGACTTGGCCGCGCTTCATCGCCATTTCACCAAGAAAGACAAACCTTTTCCGGTTCCGCATGCTCTGTGGGTCGCACAACACGTCCTCGAAGGGTTGAGTTACGCCCACGAACTCAAGACCACCCGAGGAAAACGGCGCGGCATCATTCACCGAGATGTGAGCCCGCAGAATATTTTCATCAGTCGCGCGGGCGTTGTTCGGCTAGTGGACTTTGGCATCGCGCGCGAACAACAGGGGACCGGCATCACGCAGGCCGGTATCGTCAAAGGCACCATCCCCTACATGGCACCGGAACAAGCCCGCGGCGAAGCGGTGGACGAACGTATTGATGTGTTTGCCGTGGGCATGGTCCTCTTCGAACTCGTAACCGGTCATATCCCCCTGGTGGAAACGGAACCCACCGCCCAGCGTGAGGCCATCGCCAATGGACGACTGACGCCGGAATTCAAGTCCATCGATGCCTCCATTCGACCCATTTTGGAGAAGGCGTTGGCCACCAACGTGGACGAACGCTATGCATCCGCGCGTGACTTTGCTCATGACGTGCACGCCCTTCTCGAAAAAATGGACCCGCACCACGACCCATTGACTTTGGGCGCGATGGTGCGCCGTCGAAAAACCAAGCCGGCCGTCACCAAGGCAGCGATGCGACCGGACCGACGGGCAAAAAGTGCCGCGAACACAAAAGGGCGCAACACCCGAAGTCAGCGTCCTCGGCCCAACCGAAGCGGCGCCATTCGGATCGATCGAGCGCTCGATGGGGGAAAGTTGGTCGCGTACACGGCGCTTCTTCTCTTGGTCAGTGGGTTAATTTACACCTTCGTCTCGGGCGTGGGCTGAGCGATCGGCTCAACGGACGGAACCATTCGCTGTGCGCTGACGGCCCGTCGACCGATCGCCAATGATGCGGCGATCATCACAGCCGCCATCCCGTACGCCCAAATCGTGGGCTCAGACAAGACCGTTTGCCCCACATTGAAGTCCAGAACGCTGAGTCCATTGTTGAGTGCATGAAAACCGATCCCGGGCACGATGGAGCCAGACACGTGGCGAAGGATCCCCAAGACAATTCCGCTGAAAAGATACACGGGCACACCGTGGGGTTCGAAGTGAAACAGGGCGAAGAGGATGGCCTGCAGCAAGATGGCACGTTGTACACCCATCGAGGCGAATCGCCGCATGAAGTAGCCCCGAAAGACAAGCTCTTCACTGAGAGCCGCCAAAATGACCACGACCCCAACAATCGCTACCCCGGAGCCCCACCCATCCACGACCAATGTGCTCTCATACCACCCAGGCTGCTGGAAGCCGCCCAGTTGATTCCAGAGATCCAAAAAGGGGTCCTCCATAATGAGGAATCCGGGCGTAAACAAAAACACGAACACGGCCCATCGCAGCACTTGCCGATGGGTACCCAGCACGTCGGGCCATTGGAATCGACTGGTTCGGACAAAGAGGACCGTGATGCCCATCAGGACGACCACCTGTTGACCGGCAAGCTGCCCCAAGATTTGATATCGGCCAATGGGTTCATCGGGGTCAACGCCCATCGCCACGGTGGTCCCGATACCAAAGACCAACATGCCTCCGACGAGGGCCAAGAAATGCGCCGCCCCCAAAGCCGGATCCGGCAGTCTCCGTCCCGTCATGCCCGTTGATGATCCCACGCGGCGAGCACCTCGGGATAGGGATAACACGACCGCCGCTCCATGACGTGCTTAATCGCTTGTTCCAGAGACAACCCCCCGTGTTGGGCCAACCACGCGATGCACACTGTGGGTGAGCGATTGATGCCCACATTGCAGTGCACGTAGACCTTGTGCTCCGCCTCCATCAGCTGCTGGAGTGCGTCCACACCCGCAGGCAAATGCCCCAGCAGGTCGGTCGGCTCAAAGTCAACGATCGGCACTCGAACAACCACCATGCCTTGCTGCTCATAGAACTGTTCGAAGAGCTCCCATTGGATGGCCTTCGTCTCCAAATCCACATCACTCTGAAGGTTGAGAATCGCTGTCACGCCGTCCGTGTTCTTCAGATGCAGCACATCTTCGGGTTGCTGTGGATAGGATCCCACCCACAAACCATCCAAGAGTTGTGTGTAGTTGATGGAGATCATGCTCGCGCAGCATACCATAGCCAACCCGCCGCGGCGCGCTTTCGCTTGCCGAGACGCCACCCTACGTGGCATCATCTCCGCCGTGCGCCGTATCGTCCTCGCCTCTACTTCCTCGTACCGACGCCTACTCCTGGAGCGATTTGGGATCCCCTTTGACGTCCGTGGTCCCCAAGGCGTGGACGAGGATTCCCTCCGTTTACCTGCTCGCGAATTGGTCACCACCTTGGCCCGAATGAAAGCCGAGTCGTTGGCTTGCCTGGAACCCAATGCGGTCATTATCGGCTCCGACCAAGTGGCCGCATTGGATGGGGATATTCTCACCAAGCCCGGTACATCGGAGCGCGCATGCGCCCAATTGCAACGCTTGGCGGGTCGGACACATGAGCTCCTCACCGCGGTCTGCGTCATCGATACGGCCACCGGAAGCCGCCAAGAACACCTGGACGTCCATCGCATCCGCCTGCGTGCGCTCACGGAGGCCGACATTCAATCGTACGTAGCCCAGGAACTTCCCCTGGATTGTGCGGGGTCCTACAAGGTGGAAGGGCTCGGGATCAGCCTAATGGACGAGATCTCCGGCGTGGATTTCACCGCTATCGTGGGGTTGCCCCTGATCGCCGTCCGACGCATGTTGCACAACGCCGGCGTGTCGATCCCGGGAGAAACACCATGATCCATTGGCTGGTGATTTGGTTTGCATTCGGACCCTACGACGCCCTCGTCGAATGGATCCCCGAACGCCCGGATGTCCCCGATGTCTACGTGACCATCCCGGCGCCGCAGACCGAGTTGGCGCTCCAGACCATTCACCGCCGGGTCATCGACGCGTTGACAGACGAAGGTCACCGCATCCAAAGCGCACGAGTGCTGGCACCCGACCCAGAGGGCCATTGGGTCCCCCTGCCCGCCTTGCTCCCGGCCATGAAGCCCACGCCGCAGCGCGACACGGAGATGTGGGCCATGCGGGGCAGTGAGCCAGGCTCACCGGTGGTTCGCGGAATCGAGTCCGCAGGCCACGTGGCGGGTTCATTGGCGGGCAAGACGGTGTATCTCAGCCAAGCGCATGGCTTTACCTGGACTCCTCCGCTGGCTCGGTGGGCAACCCAGCGAGGGAACACCCACAGCATCGTAGAAGATTTGGTGAACGCCGAGGGCATCAATCATTACCTCATCCCCTATTTGCTGAACGCGGGAGCGACGGTGTTCCCCGTCCGAGAGCCCGGCAAGAACCCGAATATGGTGGTTGTCGACGTCACGGAGGCCGCTTTGGAGGGCAACTGGCAACCGGGTCCGCCGGGATGGAAGGTCGGTACCACGACGCTGGAAGGGGCCATGAACCCCTTTTCGAGCGGTGAAACACGCGTGGCTCCTGCCAGTGAGCTTGAGAGCGCAACCGCCACCTTCACGGCGTCGTTGCCCAGCGACGGCACGTATGGAGTCCATGTCGCCTGGTCGGCCGGCGCAGACCGTGCACCCGATGCACGCATCACTGTGCGCCACGCCGGTGGTGACGCCCTGTTTCACGTGGACCAGCGTCGCCACG
>CAUZBV010000075.1:0-11023 GCA_963578115.1 Myxococcales bacterium | reverse complement strand
CATCAACTTGATGAGGATGTTCAGCGAGGGGCCCGCCGTATCCTTGAAGGGATCGCCGACCGTGTCACCAACGATTGCCGCGTGATGGGCCTCAGAGCCTTTACCGCCGTGTTTTCCGCCTTCAATGTATTTCTTTGCGTTGTCCCATGCACCGCCTGCGTTGGACATGAAGAGCGCCAACAGCACTCCACTGACGGTGACACCAACCAACACGCCGCTGAGAGCCTGCAGACTGACGAAGCCCACGACGACGGGAGTAACCACCGCGATCAATCCCGGAAGCATCATTTCTCGAAGGGCACTGGCGGTCGAGATGTCGACACACTTGGCATATTCCGCGTCGGCTTTCCCCTCCAGCAGGCCTGGGATTTCTCGGAATTGGCGGCGAACCTCTTCGATCATGGCGAATGCGGCGCGGCCAACGGCCGCCATGGCGAGCGAGGAGAAAAGGTAGGGCAACATGGCGCCGAGCAAAACACCGGCGATGACGACGGGATTCAATACGTTAAGAGTCGATTGTCCGGTTTTTCCCGCGAACGCGGAGAACATGGCCAATGCGGTCAGTGCGGCCGAACCGATGGCAAAACCTTTGCCGATGGCGGCGGTGGTGTTTCCAACCGCGTCCAACTTGTCGGTGCGCGCGCGAACCTCTTCGGGAAGTCCGGCCATCTCGGCGATACCACCGGCGTTGTCTGCGATGGGCCCATAGGCGTCCACAGCCAGTTGAATCCCGGTGGTTGAGAGCATGCCGAGCGCTGCGATGGCGATGCCGTACAAGCCACAAACATAGTAGCTGCCCACAATCCCTGCAGAGAGGAGGATGACTGGGATCATGGTCGACATCATGCCGACGCTGATGCCCGCGATGATCACGGTGGCGGGACCGGTTACAGCCTGTTCCGCGATCTTGTGCACGGGGCTTCTGTGGTCCGAGGTGTAGTATTCCGTAACCAGGCCGATGGCGGTACCCACGACAACACCAATCACCGTGGCGAGAAAAATGCCGAGACCGGCATCAAATACTCGACCCAGAGTACCGCTGCTGCCAAGGTTGAATTTGACCTCGTCGCCGTTGAAGATGAAGACCGCATCCTGGGGAACGAATTTTTCAATAATGAACCAGGCCACCCCAATCATTAATACAGCAGCCACTGTGGTGCCGATGTGCAACGCTGTTTGGGGGTTTCCGCCTTCTTTTGTGCGGACCAGGAATGTACCCAAGATACTGACGCAGATACCGGCCGCTGCAAGGTAGAGGGGCAGGGGAATCAGGTTCCACATGGCGTCTGTTCCGTCGACGACGCCAGAAGCCAGGGTATGGCCCAGGATCATGGAAGCCAGAATGGCGCCGACGTAAGACTCAAAGAGATCGGCGCCCATGCCGGCCACATCGCCTACGTTGTCGCCTACGTTGTCGGCGATTGTCGCCGGGTTTCGGGGATCGTCTTCGGGAATGCCCGCTTCGATTTTTCCGACCAAATCGGCGCCTATGTCTGCCGCTTTGGTGTAGATACCACCACCCACACGCGCAAACAGCGCGATGGATGAAGCGCCCAGAGAGAAGCCGGCCAATACGTTCAGAGGCGTTGGATTCGATGAGAGCATGTTCCCAACACCCAGAAATCCATCGAGAAAGAGGTAGAGTATAGAGAGGCCCAGCACGCCAAGACCGACCACCGACATGCCCATGACAGAGCCACCAATGAAGGCGACATTTAATGCGGGCGAGAGCCCTTTCTGAGCCGCAGCGGTTGTTCGGTAGTTGGCATTGGTGGCGACACGCATGCCAAAGAATCCTGCCAAGCCAGAGCACACGGCGCCGCTCAAGAAGCTGAGACCGACCAGCCAACTGCTGTCATCGAGTCCATGGTTTGACCAAGACAGCAGGGCAGCCACGACAATGACAAAGATCGCCAGCACACGGTATTCGCGTGAGAGGAAGGCCATCGCGCCATCGCGAATGTGCCCACCGATCTCTTTCATCTTGTCGGTGCCCTCGTCCTGGTTGGAAATCCACCTCGCTTTTACAAATGCAAAAAGCAATGCGATCAAACCGGCACCCACTACTGCGTAAATGGGTTTGCTAAGGAAGTTGATAATTACGTCCACGATCAGCCCTCCACTGTGCCTCAGGAAACGTTGGCGTTAAGTTGTCGTTGATTAAATTGATTCATCGCCTCATCGATACCGGCGGAACATAGGGTTTCCACGGCATTCGATGCGGTGTCGAGTCGGGTGTCGAGTTCAATGCGTTCATCGGCGTTGAAGGGCGAAAGAACATGCTTTGTGGGAGTGCACGCTTGCGGTCGTCCAATGCCTACCCGTACACGCGGGAAGTCACCCTTTGAGTAGTGTTGAAAGATCGATCGCAACCCGTTGTGTCCCGCGTGTCCACCGGATTTCTTGACGCGAATCATCCCGTACTCGAGATCCATTTCATCATGGACCACGACCATGTCTTCGGGGTCCACTTTGTAGAATGAGCCACACAAACCGACGGAAATTCCACTGTTGTTCATATAGGTCATGGGCTTGAGCAGTATGGCGTCCACATTGTTGAGGCGTACGCGCGCCATTTCGCCTTGAAATTTACGAGTTGTTGTTGCCCCGCATCGGCGAAGCAACTCGTCGATGACCAAGAAACCCACGTTGTGACGATGACTTTCGTATTCTTCACCGGGATTTCCTAAACCGACGATCAGCTTCATGGTGCGGCCAACAACGTGTTGTGCTGCTCTCCGTTAGGGTTGTTCACAAACTAGTCAGAGGATTTGTCTGAATCAGGCTCTTTAGAGGAAGATGCAGCGCCTTCCTTTGCGGAATCGGCGCCTTCTTCACCCTCTTCACCCTCTTCAAGTTCTTCTTCTTCTTCAACAATTTCGGCCAGGGCTGTTGTTGCCGTGACAATCGGAGTATTCGGTGCGTCGACAAGGGTGAGCTTACTGGGGAGCGGAACGTCGCTCAGACGGAGCCGGTCGCCAATATCGAGCTCGGAGACGTCTACTTCAATGGATACGGGAACATCTTCCGGTATACATTCCACACCAAAAGTGCGCGTGATGAAGAGGAGACGCCCCCCCTCCTTTTCGGCCAGGGACGTGCCCGTGAGTGTGATGGGAATTTGAAAATGGCGGTTCTTGTTTGGATCCAGGCGGATGAGATCGCAATGAAGCAATGTGCGCTGGACGGGGTCCTTCTGGTAGGTTTTCACGATCGTACAGGGCACAGTCTCTCCGCCGTCCACGTTCAATTCGAACGTCGTGTTGTTCCCTTTTGGTGATTTCAGAAGGGTACGAACAGACTTGGGATCCAGTGCCAAGCTGACGGTTTCACCGTGATTTCCATACAATATGGCTGGGATCATGCCTTTGTCGCGGATGCGACGCCCAGCACCTTTTCCTGTTCCGACCCGTCGGCGGGCTTCCAACTTCAACATCGTTCGTCTCCAATGACTGATTGGGGTACAAGGACTCGAACCTTGATCGACGGCACCAAAAACCGTTGTCCTGCCGATTAGACGATACCCCAACATGTCCCCAAAAATAGGGTGCGCGTTTCTAACACCAGGGTTGGGGAGTGTCAACAGTGAAATCGAACCCGGAAAACCGCGCATCGTGGCGGAGTGCGTCGAGTGAGCTAGAATGTGCTCCGGGCCGACAGCCCGGCAAATACGACGCCACGGAATCCGCCTTCCAAGCGAATTCGAATTCCCGGAGTTGGATCGATATAGAAGCCCCCGATAACGGTTATCATGGGCCAAAATCGGCTGGGCATGGGTTGTTTTCGTGATGTGACCGTGTTCCAGTGGGCACATTCGGAGACTGGTTCCGTGCAGTTGGGTGTGACGTCGGTCGACGTGATGTCACCGGGCGTGTAGCTTACCCCCAGGCCAGCGCCGTAAATCACGCCAAACTGCTGGACAAATGCGTATTTCCAGAGGAAGAGCGCTTCGACTGTGATGACGTGCAGGTTGATCTCTGTGTAACTGGCTTCGTCAGGATTTTCGTCGATCTGACGGAAATTTCCCCCCGGCATACTGAAATCCGAATAATCGAGGCCGAAAAGAATGCGTGAACCGGCGGGTCCATCAATACCGACCTCTATGCCGACCGTATAGCTATGAAACGAGGTGTGATCTTGGAGATACACATCGAAGAGGGAATCGGGGATGGTGATGTAGCGAGCCCGAACCCCCACGCTGATTCCTTCGCCCGGAATTTCGATCTCGGGTGCGGCACCATACAAACTCAGGCGGGCGGGTCCATTGTCTTCGTCCACCAACAAACGAGTCCCCGGATCCGGTTTTGCCGCGCGCGCATCAAAACCGATCAATACAACCGCAATAACACACAGTAGAACCAGGGGCAGCGCTCGGTTTTTTATTTGCACGTTTCCCAAGGTACTAAAACGCAACCCTGCTCGCAAGTCTCATCGGTGCATGGTACAACCACTGTGGCAAGGAGAGCATCCATGAAGCGAATTTCACTGATTGGGCTATTGGCGTTGTTGATGGCTGCGGACGCCATGGCGGCGGACCCATTTGTTGGTGGTCGATTGTTCGTCAATCCGAGCATGAAGGCTCAGTTGGGGCGTACAATTGGGATCGGGATGACCTTCACGATCGCTCCGATTAAGATGGTGCAAAAGAAGGTTTTGGATACGTTCAGAAAAGAGAACGGCGAAGAATATCAAGTGATGTTGGAGGCGGCACAATACGTGGATCCGAGCGACATCAAGGGAAAGAGCTTGGCGGACGTCAAGACAGAACTCAAGAACATCCCCCAGCTAACGCCGGAACAAAAGGCCGCTATTGACGGCATTGAACTCCCTATCAACAACGCGGACGTGATCGCCGATCTGGTCGAGATCATGCAAAACCCAACGACAGCGGTGACGTTCAGCATGGAACCCTTTGTGGAGTTTCACTTTGATGTCATGGATCTCACTGTGGTGTTGCCCCTGGCTGGTTTCGATTCGGATGAGACCGACTTTGCCATGGGCAACGTGGGTGTCGATGCGCGTTTTGGTCACACCTTTGGAGACACCCTGGCCGCAGGGATCAGTTATGGGGTGCAGGTATGGGCGCCGACCGGGACCGAAAAGGCCAATGCGCTTGGTTTGGCCAACTTAATGTGGTCGCCGCGCTATTTTCACGAATACCTCACGGCGGCACCCTACGTTGTGCTGGGTATTGAATTTCCCATGGTGACCGTTCAGGCGAGCTGCATGTACAACGCAATGATTGGCGTACGGGGTGAGCCCGACTTCGGTGACGTACACTATCTGCAGTACGGCGGGGCGCTCAGTGTGGATCTTTTCATACTCACGCTGGTCGCCGAATTGACCGGGTTGCACAACATCAGCAATGCGCCGGCGTACAGTTCACTGGTGTTCACCGGAGGGCTTCGCTTCACGAGCTCTGTGCTCGATCTTGGCCTCGCGGCGCAGATACCGATTCTTCAGGAGAGTGGCTCCAACTTTGCGTCTTTTAGCAATGTGAGCTTCGGCAGTCCATCCGACTTCAATATGGTGCTGACGGGCTCGTTTGGTTTTTAGTCCACACCGTCATCCTCGTTCTATAGCCATCCGCATTGGGCTGGTTAGCGTACAGTGACAAACGCCTGAATCATTGTGATGCATCGTTTGGACGCGATCACTCGAACGATGAGGGACTATTCCAGGGTGACGTCGCTCGTGACATCAGTCCCCGCTGCGACGCTGACCTTGACCTCTTTGGCGGACAGTTTTTCATGCCAAACCCGGAGTGTGTAATCGCCCGGTGGTACGTCCGTCAATGAGAACGAACCGTTGGCATCCGTGAGCGCACTGTAGGGATGGTCGGTGACCACAATCCATCCTTGCATCCACCGGTGTGCGTCGCATTTCACGTCGACCAGCCCTGCTTTTTTGACCTTCTTTTTTACCACGGCGCCCTTGCTGGCTAGTGCGATGTTCTCCAGCTCTTTGTTGCCCGTTTTCCGCTTCAAATAGAGGTGGGTGTTGTGCAGCACGGGATCGCTGTTTGTGGCAGCGACGATGTCCCCTTTTCGCATGAGCGTGATGCGAGGCTCAAACATGCACCCCTGGTTGTTTAAGGTGACCGTCTGTTGTTCAAACCCCTTGCCCGATTTGATGTCGGTTAGGGTGACTACGGCGTTTTGAAGTTTGCCGTTCTTGGCCAAGAGCGAATCGGTTTTGCGCTTGCCCGGCGTGGCCGGATCTTCGCACACGGACTTGTCGCTGACGATGTCGACGACCTCGTCTGTCAGCGAACCGTTGTAGCTGATTGTTCCCTGAATCGTTCCACCATCGGTTACCGAGTCCAGCGCTTGATAGGATGGCGCACGTGCGGTCGTTGTTCCGCCGGCCTCTGTGGCGGGCTCACTGGCTACGACGAGACAAGATTCATCGATGCCGGGTCGAATCTTCATGCCGGGGATGATCCCGGTCGGCGCCGATGGTGTGGCTGCTGCTTGCGCCTCACCCGCGTCGTCAGAGGACAGATTGCACCCTGCAGACAGGAGCAGAGCAACAGAACCAATCAATGCAAAGAGTCTACTGGACATGAATCACCTCGCGCCACGGGGCAATTTCTCCCCGGTGGCGTCGCAACGTTGATATCGCAAGTGAGGGGGCAATGCAACGTTCGGTCGGACAAACAAACGCGGAAAAAGGATCCAAGCGATTCAAATCGTGGACCGAAACTTGTTGGGTTCGAAGGGCGGTTGACATTCCAGCCAGCAGAGGGGTAGGAATGGCGGCGCAAGTCAACCGTATCTTCACGGTGCAGGAGCAGTTTATGAGTTCCGTGATCGTCATTGGCGGGGGCATTTCCGGGCTGGCAACAGCGCGATGGATTGCTGACCATCATCCAAACACTCGGTTGACAATCTTGGAGGCCTCCGAACGACTGGGTGGTTGCATCGGCACCGCTCATCAGGACGGATTTGTGTGTGAACTGGGCCCAAGCGGTTTTCTCAACAAAGATCCATCGACCATCGCGTTGGCGGAACGCGTGGGTCTGGGTGGACAAATCGTCACGGGCTGTGAGCGCATGCGACGGCGTTTCATTTTGTCGCGTGGCCGGTTGCGACGATTTCCAGACAGCCCTCAAACCTTTCTCACCAGCGATCTCTTGAGCATTCGAGCCCGGGCTCGGTTGATGCTGGAGCCCGTTATTCCATGTCTTCCGCAGCGAGGCGAAGAGACGGTCGCCCAGTTTGCGCGTCGTCGTCTTGGGAAAGAAGCGGCTGAATTGCTCGTCGATCCGGTGATCTCGGGAATTTATGCGGGCGATCCAAATCGCCTAAGCGTTCAGGCGACGCTTCCCGAGCTGGCGGGCATGGAAGGCAAGGGGCAGAGTCTGCTGAAAGCGTTTACCCAGTCGCGCCAACAACACGCATCCGAATCAAGCGCCTCACCATCGGCTGTGGGTCGACGCCGATATGTGTCGTTCCAGGGCGGCCTCGGTCAGTTGATCGATGCCTTGGGCGGCAGTATGGGCTCCGGGGTTGTGCGACGCAACAGCCCGGTCGAAGCCGTACATCGTGATGGGACACAGTGGCGTGTGCTGGTGGGGGGAGACGCACCGTGTGAATTTTCGGCGGATGTGGTGGTTTCAGCGGCACCCGCGCCCGCCGCCCGCCGATATCTGGGTCATTTGCATGACGATCTGGTCGCAGTGTGCTCGGCGGTTCCCTACGCGCCCGTTGCCATGGTCGCTCTGGGATATCGGGAGGCCGACATCCCGCATCCCTTGGATGGGTTTGGGTATTTGGTCCCCAGTGTCGAGGGCGGAAGTGTCTTGGGGGTGTTGTGGTCCTCGAGCATATTCCCCGGTCACCGCAGCTCTTCAGGGCAGGTGCTTATCCAGGCGGTGCTTGGCGGCGTGCGCGATCGCACGGTGTGCGATCAGGAGGATGAAACCTTGCTTCGGACGGCCCGGGTCCAACTACGGCGAACCATTGGTGTCGCATCGAAACCCCTGTTCAGTCGAATTCAACGCCACCGCGGTGGTATCCCTCAATACGAGATTGGCCACCTCCGCCGCGTGGCTCGTGCGGAAGCGGCGCTGCTCAATTACCCCGGTCTTTTCCTGACGGGCAATGCGTTTCGCGGTATCGGAATCAACGCATGTACGGCGGATGGCGCGCGTGTCGGCAGCGCTGCTGCAACGTACTTGGATGTGTTGGTTGGCAACCAGACAACATCCTACACACGCGCAAGCCTGTAGCGACCGGCCGGACGTTCAACCTGTACTGTTCGCATCGGACGACTCTGCATGGGTGGGAGCCGGTGTGGACTCCGCCCGAACACGGGCTGTAAATCGCTTGAGATAAATGGCCAACGCCACCGAAGTGATGCCTGAAAGGCTCGCGATGACGACGTGCACAATGTCGTCGGTCTTTGTGAATTGATGGGCGGACCAGAGCGCAAACAAAATGCCCAGTAGAACACCGGACGCGATCAAGATGCGGTGAAGGGTGGTTAATCGCATTCAATTTCCTCCATGTTTCGCCACAACTCCTCGCCGTAAGTGCGAAAGTTGTGGGTGCATACAAAGCTCATCGCGTGATGAAAGTTGATCTTGTACTTTCCGCCACCGAATTGGTCGGCGATAAATGCGTTCGGATCGGCCAGCAAATCCGGCACATCGGGAAGGGCCCATTGTCCCATGGCACGAAAGCGGATGGTGTCACCGATCGGTTCCATGACGTAAAGCGTGACGGTACTATCGGCGAGTATCTGCATGAAGGTCTCCCCCAAGGTGGAGGAGTCGACGTGCTCCCCTCCGGCGAGACGAGTGACATACTCTTTGTAGATGGGCCACAACCAATCCATGGATGGGACCATAACGCCGGTGTTTCGTTCCGTCCACCGTCTTTATGCCGCGCCACTTGCCAGCGTGTGCCACCTGTGGAATAGGGTCTAGCATGACTCAGGATGACTCGTCGGCCAGTGCAGCGGAAGGACGTCTTCAGCGGGTGGCAGCCCGCGTTGTCGGTAGGCCCGTGTTCTGGATTGCGTTGGTTGGGCTCATAATGCTCTTCCCCATTTTGCGGACCATTCATGTAGATAAACCATCGCCCTTACCTCGGTTGGGCCCCATTCCAGTCTTTGAATTGACCGACCAGAATGGCACAGCATTTGGGACGGACAACCTGCTCGGTCGAATATGGGTTGCTTCGATGGTGTGTAGCCAGTGTCCCACCATCAACCCCGATCTTCTGGAGCATCTGGCGACCATCCGCGCCAAGACAAAGAACATGGTCGATGCGTTTCGATTGGTGTCCTTCACGGTGGATCCGGCCGTCGACACGCCCGATGTGTTGTCGGCCTACGCCATGTCGAACAGCTACAGCTTGCGGTGGGTGTTTTTGACGAGCATCGAAGAGTCTACTTCGGTGGATGCGGTGCTTTCAAACGTGTATGCCTACGATCGTGCTCATCAGCGTGCGCGGTCGGCAGCGAGGTCCGATGAAGTGGATCCCAGACTCGGATACATGGTGGCCCTGGTGGACACGGGGCTGTGTGTTCGCGGGTACTATGATCTCCGGGACGAGGACGCCATCGATCGGCTGATGAGCGGCATCAACAACGTCATTAATCAGCCCGGCCACGGGTTGCCTTGCTCTGCGGCGACGACGTCCCCACCGGGCCCTTCGACGTGAGTTCGTGGGGGCCAGCCCCCTTCGGTCAGACGGACTGCTCACAGTATGTCATGTCGAGGAAGCACGCCACCGCCTGACACCCTAAAAGTTAATGGTTGTTTTGTGGACTTGCTTGGTCTGGACCTGTCGTTCCCTCTTGGCCGTCAGTGCGGCATCTGTTGACATCGATCGGGGCAGGCGATATGACAGTCCAAATCTTGATGCCAGGCCAGCGGAGTGCTCATGCACGGGTGGAAACTGGATGGCCATGGACATCAGAAAGGACTCTGACCCCATGTACCAGACGATCTATGTTCCTCTCGACAATTCGGACCATTCCAACGCAGCCATGGAAATGACCTTGGCGCTCGGCGAGGCGTTTCAATCCAAGCTCGTGGGAAGCCACGTGTATGCAGCGAAACTTCATGATGTGCGCTTTAAGCAAATGGAGTTCACGCTTCCCGACGAATACAAAGAGGACACGGAGCTCGAAAAGCAGCGGCGTATCCACGATGCGCTCATTGCTCGCGGCCTGGAGTTGATCAGCGATTGCTACCTCGACGTGATGAATGAGCGCGCCAAAGAGATCGGACTGTCCTTCGAAGGAAAACGGATGGACGGTCGAAACTTTGAGGAGTTGGTCAACGACATCGAAGAGTCCGATTATGATCTGGTGGTGATGGGTGCGCTGGGTCAGGGAGCCGTCAAGCAAAGCAAGGCCGGCTCGGTTTGTGAGCGTGTATTGCGCCGAACGACCGTCGACACATTGGTGATCCGGGATCTGGAGTCCGTGGGACTCAAGGGCGACGGACCCATCCTGGTCGCGCTGGATGGATCGCTCTGGAGTTGGGGTGGACTGAAGGTTGCGTGCGCCCTTGCCGAGAAAACGGGGCGCTCCATTGAAATCGTGGCGGTCCACGCAGACGACGCGGTCGCCCAAGAGTTGTTGGATGCCCATGTGACGTTGGCTCGACGAATGATCACGGAACGAGACATCCCCGTGTTGGCCAGCACCCTGAATGGCGTGCCCATGGAGACCATCGCGAATCATGTAGAGCGGGCCAATCCATGGTTGCTTGTTGTGGGACGACATGGTGTGGATGCCAGCGTCGATGCGCCCGAGCTGGGCTCGGTCGTGGAACATATGATCCGCACCGCGGCGAGCAATGTACTGGTTGTGGCAAAAACGGGTTTGCCCGATGAGATGACGGTATCGGATCCCGTTCATCCCATCGTGTAGTGGCGTACGATGGACTTCGCTAAAGGGCCATACTTGATGACCCAAATGGCGTGTGTTAGTACTGAGCCCCCTGTCGTAGCTCCAAGGTGTAAGAGGGAGTATTGCCGGTGAGCGCTCACGCAAACGCAGACGA
>CAUZBV010000074.1:0-11180 GCA_963578115.1 Myxococcales bacterium | reverse complement strand
CTGTATCAGCCGGACCGAGACTCGAGAAGGGGGCGAATGGCTCTTTAGCAAGGAGGATGTGGCTGAGACCCTCTGTGAGCAGCTCAGCTCCCAGGGGGCCGACGTGGATGCAGCGTGCGGGAGCGTGACTGTGATTGGATCGGGGCTGGGTGAGGACAACGAAGCGTACGGTGCCATTCGCGCTCATTTTTCTGGACTGCCATCCCGAATGGGAACCTTTGGTTGGATGGCTCTGGTACCCGTGGACCGGGTGGACGAACTGACGTGTGCACTACATCGTACACTGATCGAATCGGAATCCTGAGTGTTTCGCCCGACAGAGAGGGAGAGGGTGTGAAGCGCTCGCTCGCCGAAATTAATCCTAGGACGGGTGCTGCGTTGCGTATTGACCATATTCGTTGTCGCCCATACCCTTTCCGTATCATGCGGTGGCTTGTCGTGATCAGCATGTTGTGGACCGCTCTTCCAGCGGTCGCACAGTCTGAAGCGTCGTTGGAGCCGCGAGTCCGCGACTTCTTGAACCAATACGTCAATGCTTGGCAGTCTGCCAATCCCTTCCACTTGGTGGACCTGTCAGCACGGCGCAGCCACCCCTTTGACGAGCTGTTGGATCAGGAACACTTTGATCGACTCCAGCAATCGGCGGTGCGCGTGCATGACGTTCGCATTGTGGAGCAGTCAGACGATGGTCAGCGTTTGGTTGTGACGTTCACGAAAGATCATGAAGATCTGTACCTAGACGGCACATTGACGCGCGGACTTGCGCACGTGCAGGTGGTCTTGAAAGCGCAAGATGAGTTTGTCCGAACCGAGGGGACAGGAGATCTCGGTGTTGTATCGCACAAGGTACTTCGCGCTCACTACGATGAGATGGATCAACGTTTCACCCATTCCGACGCCGAGAAGCACGTCTTTGCGGCCTTGGCGTATTTGAGGAACAGTCGATTCGCAGCGGCCCTAAAGCGTCTGAACCAAGCGGTGGTCAGCGCGGATTCGGTGCAGATTCAATTGGGGAAAGACCGATTCAACGCGCAGGTCCAATATTACCGGGCCGTCTGTTTTCAGCGGCAAGAAGATACGGCCGCCAGCGTGAACGCTCTTCAGAGTGCACTCAAGCTGAACAGTGAGTTTCCATTGGCCCTCAATGCATTGGCTCGTCACCATGTTCGGGAAGGCAGGCTGAGAGAAGCATTGCCTTTGTTTCGACGTTCTCTGGATCTCCATCCCAGGCAAGAGGGAGTGGCCGAAGAGGTGGATTTTCTCCGGCGTGCGTTGACCCACATGCAGAGCGAGGAGTCGCGGAAAGTCTATTTGTCACTCCGGGGCCTGTCCCCCCTGCGAGCGCTGGAGTTGGCCCGCCGTCAACGCCAAGCGGACCCCAACAATGACGAGTGGCGACGGATGACAGCGGTTTTACTCATCGAGAACCACCAGCCGTCCCGTGCGGAGCAGCTTCTTCTGAAGGTTTCCAAGGTCATGGTAAGTTCGGATTTGCTCTATGTTCTTGCCCGGGCGACGCTCGCTCAGGGAAAGACCTCGTTGGCCTTGGAGCGTTTTCATGCCTTGTGGAAGCGTGCGCCGGATTATAGGGATTCCATCGTCTATTTGACCGAACTCAGCAGCCAGTCCAACCGATGGCGAAGCGCCATGGCGTATCTGGATGAAGCACTGCAACGCCGACCGGGTACGCCAGATCTCCTCTTCAAGCGAGGAGTCTACGAGCTGCGTTTGGGTCGTCGTTTTCAGGCCCTGACCACTTTTCAACAGGCGCGAGAACAGCGCCCTATGCGACACATTCGCCGAGCACTGCATACATTGATGCAGCAAATATAAAGGGAGAAAGAACATGGCAGGCCCAACCAAGATGCGCGCTCTCGTTGAAGACTTGGCCAAGCGACGAAAAGAGATCCTCAAAATGGGTGGGGAAGAGCGTGTCGCCCGCCAACACGATCGTAACAAGATGACCGCGCGTGAGCGTATAGACTATCTCTTTGATGACGACTCCTTCATGGAATTTGGCTCGCACGCGACGTTTCATGTGGGTACCAAGCCGGTGACGGACGTACAGGCACCGGCCGATGGTGTCATCACCGGCACCGGGCGCATCAATGGGCGGCTGGTGGCTTGTGCGGCATACGACTTTACCGTACTTGGCGGGTCGATGGGGATGGTGGGCGAGACCAAGGTGACGAGACTTCGCGAGATCGCGTTGCGCGAGCGCGTTCCCATCGTCTGGTTGATCGATTCGGCGGGAGCCCGGATTCACAAGTCGGGTGGGTTTAATCAGGCCGATGCCATCTCTCTTTTTGCGAACTCGGGGTATCTCTTCCGCGAGCAAGTGCACATGAGCGGGGTTGTGCCCCAGGTGGCGGCCATGGTGGGACCGGGTGCCGCCGGCACCGCGTACATTCCGGGGTTGGCGGACTTTGTGCCGATGGTTCGAAAGACGTCGTCCATGGCATTGGGAGGGCCGCCGCTGGTGAAAGCGGCCGTGGGCGAAGACATCAGCGCGGAAGAGTTGGGTGGAAGCCGTGTCCACAACGAACAATCGGGTGTGGCCGATCAGCAATACAAGACGGATCAAGAGTGTCTGGACGGGGTCAAGCAGTGGCTGAGCTATTTCC
This sequence comes from Myxococcales bacterium, assembly GCA_963578115.1. Classification (GTDB taxonomy): domain Bacteria; phylum Myxococcota_A; class UBA9042; genus CAUZBV01. The sequence goes on along the minus strand of CAUZBV010000074.1, from coordinate 8,556 downwards.
CACAGCACAGCGGTGAGCGACCGCAACGCGTGGCCAACGAAGACGCGTCCGACGTCCTGATCGGCGACGAGATATTGGACCTGCTGCCCGACAACCCCAAATCGTTTTACAACATGGCGGATCTGGTCCGGATGATTGTGGATGGTGGCGAGTTTCTTGAGAACAAACCCAAGTGGGCAAAGAACATTCTGACGTGTTTTGCCCGAATTGGTGGCTACAGTGTGGGTTTTGTGGCGAACAATCCCAAACACTTGGGAGGCGTGTTGGATGTGGACGCCAGCGACAAAGCCGCTCGCTTCATCAATTTGTGCGATGCGTTCAATATCCCCTTGATCTTCTTGCAAGACGTCCCGGGATTCTTAGTGGGGTCCAAGGTCGAGCGTGAGGGCATCATTCGTCATGGGGCTAAGATGTTGTTCGCCGTGGCGGATGCGACGGTCCCCAAACTGACGGTTGTGATTCGAAAAGCCTATGGCGCGGGCTATTACGTCATGGGAGGCCGCGCGTTTGAGCCGGACTTGTTTGTGGCCTGGCCGACCGCGGAGATCAGTGTCATGGGGCCCGAGGGTTTGGTCAGTATCGCCATGGCCAAGGCCTTGGCAGTGGCTCCTGATCCGGACTCAATGCGCACGCAAATGGCCGACCAGATTCGCCCCTTTATCGACGTGTATCGGGTGGCTGGTCACGGGTATGTGGACGAAGTGATCGATCCGCGTGAAACCCGAAAAGTCCTCTTGCATGCGCTGGACTTGACGGCCAACAAGACGGTGGAACGGCCCCCTCGGAAGAAAGGGGTTGTACCGGTGTGATGCGTTGGTTCCTTCCGGTATTGCTGGTGTTCGGGTGTTCGCATCCGTCTGCGCCGGCATCGGACATGGTGGATGACGAAGACGATGTCGAGATCGATGTCGAGGTGGACGATCCCCCGCTTTGTCAGGCAGGGAGCATCCAGGGTTGCACAGATGATCAGACTGGCGTGATTCAATGTTCGGACGACGGCATGGTGTGGGCTCCTGTGGCGTGCTTGGACGACCACGGGGTTCCCACGCTTTGTCTCGATGGTGCGTGCCTATCGTGTTTCCCCGGGACCCGCCGCTGTGTGGACGAAGATACGGTGGAAATGTGCAACGAAGAGGGGACTGGGTGGGCACATCATCACAGCTGCAATGGAGTCGCGACGGGGCAGGTCTGTGAAACCGGCACCTGTATTGGGTTGTGCGCGCTTAGCATCAAATGGAACACCTACATGGGCTGTGAATTTTGGGCCGCCGACTTGGACAATGGGTATGAGGAGGACGGCATAAACGCCGCGGGTGCTCAATATGCCCTGATCGTCTCCAATCCGCACCCCACGATACCGGTGGCCATCTCCATCAGCGACAGCGAAGGCCCCGTCACGTTGGACAGCGATGGCGACCCCTTCCCGTCGAGTCAACTGCTTCCCGGAACCTTGCGTGTCTATAAGCTACCGAGGCGGGATGTGGATGGCACCGTGTTGGCGGACCGCGCGTATCGTGTTCAGACGTCGATCCCAACCACGGTGTACCAGTTTAACCCACTGGCGAATGAAGAGGTGTACAGCAACGATGCGAGCTTATTGTTGCCCCTCAACGTCTTGGACCGTTGGTATTATGTGATGTCCCGGGAACAGGGTTTTGAGGGCATTCGAGCGTACTTCACCGTGGTGGCTACACACGACGATACGGACGTCACCGTAACCGTGTCTTCCGAAACGACCCCCGGGGAAGGGATCCCCTCTCTTCAACCGGGCGAATCCTTGACTCGCCAGCTCCATGCATTTGATGTTCTCAACGTGGAGACCCTGGGTATTGGGGACGATTTGACGGGATCTCAGATCGTGTCGAGCCGTCGTGTTGCGGTTTTTGGCGGGAGTGAAGGCGCCAATGTGCCCAACACCAATCACTGCGATGAAGCCAATGGCGTCTGTGAAGAGGATGGGATGATCCCCTGCGCCTCGCATTTGGATTGCAAAGAGCTGATCACCTGTTGTGCGGACCACATTGAGGAGCAGCTTTTTCCAGTCGATACGTGGGGCACCCACTATTTGTGTGTGCGCACCAAGCCACGCGGCGAGGAGCTGGAATCGTGGCGTATCCTGGCGGCGGTAGACAACACCGTCGTCGCACTCATTCCCAGCCACATCAGCGTTCCGGTACTCAACAAAGGGGAGTGGTTTGAATTCGAATACGGTGGGAATTTTGAAGTGGTGGCCACAAAACCGGTCCTCGTGGGTCAGTTCATGCATTCTGAATATGCGCCCAACCCCGCGCTGCAGCCGGGAGATGCCGGGATCGGCGATCCGGCGTTCATACTGGTGGTGCCCCTCGCTCAGTACCGCAAGGAGTACGTCTTCTTGGCTCCTCCGGACTTTGAGCAAAGCTGGATCAATGTGGTGACACTCATGGGCACGGAGGTGCTCTTGGACGGAAGCGCCTTACCGGCATCGGAGTGTACGCCCTTTGGAGCGGGCACCCACTGTTCATGGACGGTGGCGGTGAATCCCGATGTTCACTCCCTGTTCAGTTCGCAGCCCGTGGGTTTGTCGGTCTATGCGTACGACTCGTTTGTCAGTTATGGCTATCCGGGCGGGTTGGACTTGAACAAGATGGATTTGATCAAGCCGCCCTTCGACGACGAAGCGCCAGACTCACAATAATAAAGAAGGCACCCAACGCCCATGGGCCGCCGCCGTTTGTCGATTTGCCCAATGCGCAGCCCCCCTTTGATCCGCTGGTCGGGGCTACGGTGTTCGCGGATGGATCGTTCGGATCGGGCTCCATCGGATCGGTCGACGGGGGATTATCAGGTGTTGTGGGCTCCAAAAGATCCGGCCGACATATGAGGGATTCATCCCAAATATGGATGTCATCGATCATGGCCTCTGCGAGTGATGGCACCGGGTCGTCCGCCATTGTGAATCGAAGACGGAGTTGGTCCGTCAGTGGTACATACTCTGCGATTCGAATTTGTTTGCGGACCCAGGCCTGCGTGTTGGACACATCCCGGTCGATCTCCACCCATGTCGCCCCGCCATCACTCGAAACCTCGGTCACAAGAGCATCGTTCTCCACGGGCGTTACGTACCCACTTGGGTGGTTGAAGTCGAACCCAAAGTGCCATGAATACCAGGTCAAAAATGGGTCGCGGGTGTCGGAAATGTCGTACGTCGGCGACAGGGCCGTTGTCTGGCCATCGTCCACGTCATTGTCCCCCAGGTGGCCGGCCTCAGGGCCCGTCACCAATGCGTTGCGGCCCTCCGGGCTGTGGTCTTCCGAGGGTTGGATGACCAGATCCAGACCGTAGTAGTACGCATCCACGCCCTTGGGCTGGGCGATCTGCCATTGCCCCTTGGCGGCCGTGTCGGAATTGATGGGATTGATCGACCACTTGTCAGGCTCCTCAAACGTGTCCATGGCCGTGGTATGGACCCCGATCGAGAAGTGGATTTGTGCGGGGAAGAAGCGACCTTCCGTGCGGAGAAGCAAGGGGAGTTCGACTTGGGCACCGCATTCGATGAAGGGGGGGATCTTGATCAGCAGGGGCTCTGGCGAGTCCAGGGTCTCCCCTTCCTCGATGTCGCCGAGCTCAACTTCCGGATTGATGAGGCTCAAGTCGGTCAAGTTCGGTGTTTGCATTTCTGCAACCACGTCGGGAGCGGTCCCCATGCCAGTCGACGTCACGGAGAAATGGATGGCGATCATTTCGCCCGGATCGGCCAAGCCATTTCCGTCGCCTTCATACTCTTCGACGCTATGGCCGGTCAGGGTGACTCCTGGGGCATCGCAGGGACTGCTGACTTGGGTGCAGACCGTGACCAGACCGTCGGCCATGTAGTTGACCTTTTGTTCAAACATGACGCGGAACACTTCGAGACGGTCCACATATTGTTGGACGGAACTGGCGCTCTCGCCGGGGGCGGTCAACAAAACGATGGCCAGCCGAAAGTCCCGCTGACTCTCGGTATAGTCCGGCTTGCGGGAACCCATGGCCGCCAGCACTTGATCCATGGTGATGTCTTCGCGCGTGCCGGAGACGTGAATACCGACCGGCAACTCAATATCCTGGGGAACGGAATTGCCCTTGTGCGTCATGTTCCGGATCAGGAAAAAGTCGGGCACTTCGTTGCTGTGGAGCATACCCATCAGGTATTGGTCGAGGCCCGAAAATCGGTAGTTTTTGTGGACGATTTTGAAGTTGTCGCCCCCCAAATCCTTCCACTCGTGACCGTCCATGACGGAACCAAACGTTTGTACACCGGTCGCCCAATGAGAGTTCTGACGGCCCAGGAGTGCCGTGCTGATGGTTCCATCCGCCTTTAGGTACTTTGCATGGACCAACCATCGATGTCCGAACTCGTGTGCCAGCACACCATGGGCCCAATGGTTGGGGCTGCCCATGTTGGAGCCGTATTTTCCGATGTACTGCATGTTGATAAAGCTGTGTAGGACGTGGTTGTCTCCACCCCACAGAATGGAGTGATCTATGACATCGGTTCCGATCCCGGTGACATCTTGTTGTACGCTCAGATGCCACGCCACGGATTGGTTGGCGCTGGCTGCATCCGGAAAGGTGGTAAAGACCACCACGCCATCGTATTCGTCCGCATACGTTTCGAAAAAACGCTTGGTGATTCGATGTGGATTTTGAATGGCCTGGGACATGGAGATGCCAAATTTCCCGTCCCCCAAATCGCTGACTAGTTGCGTGTCGCCCTCCATCACCACGATCTCGCCCTGCTGCACTGTCAGACCCCTTCGAATGGTCTGGAATGCTGGAGCGGGTTCCGATTGTACCTGAAGAGCCAGCGCTGACGGTACGTAATCGCTGTGTGCGAGGCTCTCTGCGATCATCTCCGCTGCCGAGTGCGGCGGTGCATCCATCGGCACCGTCGAAGTGTCTTCGAGAGAGACCGAACAGCCAGACACGATCCAGCAGGCCATGGATACAGCGAGAGCCAAGTTTCTCATGCGGGATCTCCCTTGACGGTTCGTACGTATACATTATCACAAGGCCCACCCAATGCCGTGGTCGAATTGACCGGAGCAACACAGTGAGCCGGTGGACGTCATAGCGAGAAGTGTGCCATGCTGTATCTAAGAGGGCGCGAAATACAGGACTGCAACCGTTCTGTCCCAGGATTTGGACGCGCTTCAGCCGGGTGGGATGTCCATTGAAACGGGCAGGTTTGTCACACCCGTACGTGCATTTATTGACGGAGGATCGCCATCGCGGGACGTGCCAGCGGCAACATGAGTGGGCTCAAATCCGCTCAGATCCGGTCCATCGAGCGTTTGTATCGGCGGCGGGTGGTTGCGTCTCAGCTCACGACGATGGAACTCACCAATCAATTGGTCGAGGTGAGCCACGACATTCGGCGTCAGGTTGGGGTGATCCTCAACCGGAAAGGACGTGTTGAGCACGTCATTGTGGGCGATGCCCACCAACTCTTTTTGCCGGAATTGGGTCGTCATCGGGCTGGGCGGGGACGACTCCGGGGCCTGCGCCTGCTCCACACTCATTTGGCTCACGAAGCCCTGACGCAAGATGACCTCACGGACTTGGTGCTGCTCCAATTGGATTATGTGGGTGCCGTGGAAGTGCGGGATGACGGTCGTCCAGGTCTCTGGTTCGGTGCGCATGTGCTCCCGGAAAATGATCGGAGAGCGTTGTGGGAAGTGCTCGATCCCGTACCTGCCCATGAGATTGTCCGCTTTGAATTTGATGTCTTTATCCGCGAGTTGGAGGCGTCGATTACACGCCAGCAGCGCGTGCGGACCATTTCGGCCAACCAGCCGGCGGTCTTGATTCAGGTCATTTGTCCAACCTCTCCCGAACCCGACGCGTCGATGCTCGAACTTCGAGAATTGGCTGCGACAGCCGGGCTGGATGTCGTCGACGAAGTACGACAGCGTCGTTCGCGCCCGGATCCCCGCACCTGTTTGGGGCGCGGCAAGCTGTCCGATTTGACGTTGCGCAGCATGCAATTGGGCGCAGAGTTGGCCGTTTTTGACTGCAATCTTACGCCAACACAGGTTCGCAGCATCGCGGATGCCACCTCTCTGAATGTGTTGGATCGGACCCAGTTAATTCTGGATATCTTTGCGCAACGGGCACGTAGTCGTGCCGGTAAGCTGCAAGTAGAGGTCGCTCAACTTCGGTACATGCTCCCGCGCTTGTCGCGCAACGACACCGCATTTTCCCGGCTGGCTGGTGGAATCGGTGGCCGGGGACCTGGTGAACAGAAACTTGAAGTGGACCGCCGGCGTGTGCAGAAACGAATCCATTTGCTTGAGAAGCAACTCAAGGGAGTGGGGCGTAGTCGTGATGAACAACGGCGCAAGCGGCAGCGAACACGGATCCCGGTGGTGAGCATTGTGGGCTACACCAACGCTGGAAAATCGACGTTGCTTAACGCCATGACAGGCAGTGACGTACTTGCCGAAAACAAGCTCTTTGCGACACTCGATCCCACGAGTCGTCGATTGCGCTTTCCGCGTGAACGTGAGGTGGTGATCACGGATACCGTGGGATTCATTCGGGATCTCCCCCCGGAGTTGGTGCGGGCGTTCAGCGCCACGCTGGAAGAGTTGGAAGATGCGGATCTCTTGCTCCATGTCGTCGATATCTCCAACGAAAATGCCGCCGAGCATGTGGAGGCTGTCGACTCGCTCTTGCATGACCTGGGATTAGACGAGCGGCCAGTAATTCGCGTGCTGAATAAGGTCGACAGGCTCAGCGGAGACTCGGATCGGGCCTCTGTGGCCAGCCGCTTCGGAGGGATCTTGGTCTCGGCGGTGCAAAGCCAGTCCCTGCTGCCTCTGTTGGGACAGATTGAGCAGACGCTTTGGACGTTGGACCGGGCGCCGGTCACGCTCCTTCAACCGGGTCCACAGGCGTCGTAAAAGGAGTTGGATGGACTCGTCAGGATCCGATCGAATGCGTGAATTCTTGAAACAGGTCGCCGTGGGGCCTGCTGGCAGCCGCGATCTCAGTGCAGAGCAAGCGACGGAAGCCATGGCGATTTGTCTGTCCCGGTCGGCGACCGACGTTCAGATTGGTGTGTTTCTTATCGCACAACGAATGAAACGGGAAACGACCGATGAGAACCAGGGATTTTATCGGGCGCTTGTGGACGCCTCCACGGTGGTAAGCGCTGAGTGCGACCAGGTCATCACCCTGTGTGATCCGTACGACGGGTTTGATCGGGTGCCCCATTATGCGCCCGTTGTCGCGGCGACGCTGGGTGCGCTGGGACACCCATGTTTGTTGCACAGTAGCCGAATCATGCCCCCAAAGAACGGACTGACGGCGCGCGTCGTGCTCTCGACGATGGGCGTGGCATTGGATATCGGTGGCGGCGAAGACTCGGTGCATCGCGCCGCAGAGCGTTTGGTGAATGAGGGCATCGCGTATGTGGATCTGGAGGATTTCTGCCCCCGCCTTGCGGCGTTGAGCACCATCCGAGCAGAGATCGCGAAGCGTCCCTTTCTCTCGACCCTGGAAAAGCTAATCGTGCCCGTTCGAGGGCGCAACGAGACCCATGTCATCGCGGGGTGGGTTCACAAGGGCTACGAAGAGCTCATAACCGAACTCTTAGGGAGGAATGGGTTCGCATCGTGCCTCTTGTTCAAGGGGCGTGAAGGACACACGGATCCACACCCACATCGCGAGACGGCGTTCGTTTCCCGCGTTGCCACGGGTTCGGTGAAATCGGGCGTTGTGGATCCAGCGGTCCTCGAGCAGGACGCGCTGGAAGGGGATGGCGCCGCGGTCACGGCCGACGCGGTTGGCAACAAGTGGCGCGAAGTCCTGGCCGGTGTGGACACGGCCGGCAGTCGCACGGTGAGGCTGTCTGTGGGCGCAATCCTCCACCACTTGGGTGTGGTAGACGACGCGAAAGCGGGGAGTGCGTTGGCCACGCAAACGCTGCGTTCGGGCGAGGCGTCTCGGGTGTTCGATACACTGCACTGCGCGCGTCCCTAGAGGCCTGCCGCTACTGGTTTTCGAACGATTCGCCGTTAGATTTCTAACCATTGTTTCGTTTTTGGGCAGTCCGTGGAGGGGCAATGTTTACGGTGGATATCCGCAACACATTGAACTCAAAGGATTTGTTTGAAATGCATAAAACAGGCCTGGTTATTGCACTGTCCGAGGGCGCGGAAGTGCAGGATGGTACGTGACAGCGGTCGTTAACGGAACGAACGCACAGCGTCGAAAACGCTTGACGGAACGATACGATCTCTCGTATGACCACGCATCGTTTTGTGTCGAAAAAACGCAAGCGCTCCGGAGGAGAAAACGTTGAACGCACGCCAAATTCTTTCCTTATTTTGTTTGAGCGCGTTGCTGTGGATGCCCCTTACAGCGTTGGCTGAGGAAGAGACCACAACAGCGACAGCGGAATCCGAAGAACGCGATTGGGGCTATGGGGGACTCGTCTTGCTCTCCAACTCGGTGGGCCGAGGGACCTTCATCGGGGATGAGTTCAACGCACGACCCAGCTGGGACATGCTTCTGAGCGTTCGCCCCAAGTTC
>CAUZBV010000073.1:0-11211 GCA_963578115.1 Myxococcales bacterium | reverse complement strand
CTCCAAAATGGCGTCCGTGCTTGCCGGTCGGAGCGAATCTGCTGGCTCGAAGTGTCCCAGGAGGATGTGCGCGATCTGTCGAGCAATGTCGGCGGCGATGAGCCCATTGTGTTCATCCATTGGACGTTCTGGAAAGTGGTGTTCAATGAAGTCGAGGGTTCCGCGCGTGACATAGATCTGGCCACTCGGGATGGCGAGCGACGTCGCGAGTTGGCTGCGCGTGACGACCGCCTGGAAAGGGCGAGGACTTACATTGGGGTAGTCAGCAACCTTTAACAAGCGTTTGAGTATGGTCGTCAGAATCTTGAGGTGAGGGCTTTCTGTGTCCACACCACCCATTCGCCGCTCCAGGGCGGTCCGCGCCTGATTGTATGGTTCCGCTTGAATGATCGCTTTTGGCCACGGCTGGAACCCCGCCCCGTGGAGTCTTCGTGGGTGAGTCGGATCCAGCCTGTTCAAGGCGCGTTGGGCTTTTGGGCCCCAATAAGACGAGGGGTCCAAATCGACGCAGCGTTCGAAACTCTCTTGGGCTTCTCTTCGTCGACCGGCCCGTATTTGGGCCATCCCCAGCTCGCACCAGCCCTCGTGGCGCTTCGGGTCGATCTGGACGGCCCGTTGAAGGGAGGCGGTCGCCTTATCCAATTCGTCCTGCTCACGCCAATATCGACCCAGCGCGATCAGGGCAGGAGGGTAGGGGCCGGCGGACTTGAACTCTTCCAGAGCCTGGAACACCGAATGGTGCTGTTGCGATTTGATGTTGAGGTGGATCAGCCCCTTAAAATAGTGCGCTGCTGCGTGGGATGGGCGATGAGCCAATACACCTTGGAGAGTGTGGTGCGCCTTGGACAACATCATCGTCAGTTGACGCCAATGACGGAACGCCGCATGAAACTGCTCACGCCCTTGTAGGAAGGCGACTCCGGCGGGCCCGTGGCGCAATCCCGCCACGATGGGTTCGACCCGCTTAACGTCGAGTCCGTGCCGGGCCTTGCTCACGCGAAGAAAACGCGTGTAGCGATCCATCATACGTGCGCGAAGGGGCGGCGAAGGGCTCGCGAGGTATTGCGCCGACAGGAGATCGCCTGTGCGCAGGAGTGCGTTTGGTTCCTGAGGGTTGATCTCGATGGCTCTTTCAAATGCCTTGTGCGCTTTGCCCGTGGCGCCCGACAGACGATGCGCTTCACCGAGCAGAACCCAGGCGCGTGCCTGTCGGGGAGCGATTCGCGTCCATTGGGTGGCGGTCTGAACCGCTTTCTTCCAACGCTTCTCTCGAAGGGCGCACGCCACCAGGCCTGTGTGGGCCTGGGTACAACCTCGGTCCAGTCGCAGGGCCTTCCTGTAGTGTTCCGCCGCCGTTTTGCAATCCTGTTCGTGGGCAAAGAGTGTTCTTGCCGCTCGTAGATGACGTTGCAGTGGCTGCTCCGCCGAGGGTGTGGACGGTGCATGGCGGGTGATTTTTGGCGGTGGCTGTACGGGCGCATCCGTCGCCGGTGGTTTCGTCGCACGGGAGGTCGGGGTGGCGCTCACGACGAGCGACAACGTGGCGATGGCAATCCACAAACTTCGCATGATTGGGCAAGTCCTCTTCCGGCGCGGTGGCCCGGAAAAACAGTGTAGGGTGTCCGCTTGACCCTGTCCAATAGCTCCATCGCAACCGGTTAAAAACATTCGAATTTGGGCCATTGACCCCTCGTTCGTTCTTCACTACTCTCTGGCCACCAGTTCGGGGAATAGCGCAGTCTGGTAGCGCACTAGTTTTGGGAACTAGGGGTCGGGGGTTCAAATCCCCCTTTCCCGATACCCCCCTCCAACCGGGTTCATCCTGTTCACGAGTCTGTCCATGAAGCGATGCACCAAACTTTGTATAATGGCACCGTGAACGGGTTTTATTTCCATGGTGGCACCGTCTTCGCTGCGCTTTGTTGGGTGCTGCTGGTGGCCTGTGGCCAGACGCAGACAGGCGAACCCTCGGGCGACACGGACACCCTGGACGGGATAGAAGCGGAGATCGCTCAGCCCGCCTGCCCGACTGTGGAGATCCTCCCCATTGGCTGGGTGGATGTCGACCCCGTCACCGGCCTGTCATCGACCATTCCGGTCTTGGTGCCAGACGATGCGTTGTCTATGCTCGTGCTCCTGGAAGGAGACTCTTCCGCGTTCTATGCCCTCACAAGAATGGTGGATCCAGAGGGCACTGAACTGATTCCAGAAGGATGGACGAGTACAGCGAATGGTCCGGTTTGTCTGGCTTGTGTCAATCGAATCGCGGCCTCTCGGCAAACACATGCGGCGCTGATCCCCAACGCGCCCTCTGTGGACATGGTTGGCGGGCAGTGGTCTTTTCAATTCATGGCATTTTCGGATTCGGACTTCACGCCCCTGGAAGCCGGCGCTTCTGTTTCAGTGGTCGTCAAACGAGGAGAGACGCTGCCCGACACAGGGGCACTACAGCTCCAGGTGCTGATCCCCACCGCGCTGCAGAACCTTCCACCGGACGATCGGGGGAACTCTTTGAGTGTGATGACCTCGCAGCTGGCGTCTGTATTTGCTCAGGTGGGTATCACCATGGAAGCGCCGCATCAGACAATCGTGGATTGGCCGGCAGCGTGGCTCTTGGACGACCTGCAATCCAATACCCACACCCTCCCCGAGACATTGGAGTGGGGAGTGCCGGTGCTCTTGGTGGATGAACTGACTGTGGGCGCCAATCCTTTGGCCGGTTTTTCACCGGTGCCCGGGGGACGTCCCTTTGCAGCGGGATTGGGCGTGACGATCGTCGTCCCTGAGGCACCCGGTGAGTTGGATGATTTGGGAACAGCCATGGCACATGAACTGGGACACTACCTGGGCTTGTGGCACACCCGAGAGGCTGGAGGACAGGGGGTGTTGGATCCCTTGCCGGACACACCCGCCGTCAGCGACGATAACTTGATGACGGTCGATCTCCTTGGGTCTATTTTGACGGACGGCCAGGGCCAAGTCATGCGTGGACACCCGGCGATTACCCATTCCTGCGCGCCTTAGGCTGCACAGCTTGCGTCCCCATTTGGGGCAGTGGTATACCGCCAGGACAAACTGGATGGTCCGGGAGGACGCAATGATTCGCAAAGTCTCTGCAATAGGATGGTACTTCAGTGTAGCGATGCTCTTGGTGGGGTGTGGTGAGACCAAGCAGGAGGAAGCGCCCGCAAAAGCCGAGGCCTCCAAAGCGGCGGTTGCTGTGCCTGAGCCCGCGCCCGTGGTCGCGTCACCCATCAAGACCAGTGAGAGCACGGTGGACAAGTTGGCCAATACGTTGGCGAGTACCGACAAAGGCGATGGTTGGAACGCGTTGGACGAGCTGCGGACATACATCGACAACAATCCCTCGGCCGCGGATGTGGGGGATGGAGCAAAACTCTTGCTCAACGGGACCCTCGAACGTGTCGTAGCCATTGAGGACCGGGAGCGGGCCGTAAAGTTGCTCAGAACGATTCTGGGAGCGGACGATGTTCTGGCGGAATCGGTGACTCGTCACCTTGTCGTGGGTGTCGACGACGCTGCGGTGTTGGTCGCTTTTGTGAAAGCCGGTGGGCTCGACGCCCTGGAGAGTGCGCAAGCCCTGGCCCAGAAGGATGGTCCATACAAAGCGATTGCGAAGAAGGCGGTGGACGGCACGTTGGCGTCGATCACCAAGGGCTTTTCCGCGACCGGGGATTGGAAGGCGCGCGTGTCGGCGGTGATCGCCGCCGGTGGTGGCGGCCCTTGGTGGCGCTGTGAAAAGGCCCGCCAACCCGAGACGACGCCCCAGGCAGTTTGTTCGGGTGACTATTATGGTTTGAAGGCAGAGGCATCCGTGGCCGGTCTCACCGACGACAGCCTACGAATCTTGCGACTCAACCACTTGGCGTCCGGTGCGGAACCAAAACCCTCGGGAGTCTTCGCTTTGCCCGTGGCACGGGATGGGTTGGTGATCCTGGACTCCAAGCGAGGGGCCACCTCCAAGCAGGTGCCTTTGCCGCTGATTCGCGTGGGCAAGGACGGCGTCCATCTGGGACTGCGCCCGGTGGTCAATCTGACTGAAGGGGGATTGTTGGTCGGGGGCGCCCAGCACGCAACCCATGTCAGTTGGTCGGGCGAAGTCTCCGTCGGATCAGTCTCGTGCAAAGGCACAAAGGTGATGTACGAGGGCGTCTGCCGCTATCCAGCGGAGGCTGAAAAGTTGAAAGCTGAGCGCCGACGGAAGGACTCCTCTAAGGCCTTCAATACGGTACTGGTCGAGAAGGCCACAACCCTGCAAGGCGTCGCGGCCGAAGCCCGTGACGGTGTGTTTGGTGCCGACGGCGCCTCTCCCAACGCGGGGCGTGAGAAGGGTGCGTGGTCCTGCGTGGTTCAAGTGGACGAGGGCACTCCCGCGGTCAAGGTCGCCACCACAGTCGCTGCAATGCGCGACGCGGGCTATGGCGATATTCGCTATTCGCGCGAGGATGGAAACAGTTCCGTGTTGGCGGCGCCCAGTCGTGTGGACGTGATCCCGGCGGCGCGCCGAGGTCGCGTCGAAACACGTCCTCTGCTGGTCCATGTGCTGGGCAACCGGGTGGACGTGTTTGCCCCCAAGGGTGGCGAAGGCGACGCACCCAAAGAGGGGACGGCCGTAGGACTGCCCGGCAACGCCAAGCGTTGGTACAAGGGTACGCGTGTGTTTAAGACATCCGTGAAGGGCGAGGGTGTTGAGCCAATCGTTCAGACAGTGCGCGCCATCCGCTATGCGGAGGCGGCAGGGACCGTGGTGTTGATCGCAGCGGCGGACGATGTGGCCAGCGAACGGGTGCTGCGGATCGCGTCAGCCATCGCCGAGGCCGAGGGGCCCCAAGCGCAGGTGAAATTGAGTGAGGTGTTTCCCGGCTTGGTGTGCAAGGACGAAGACTCAGCGGCGGTCAACGACGGGTGCCGCTCGCTCTATCCTGTGCTCTTTCCGGACGTAAAGATTCCCCGGGCCTCGGGGCTCACGGACAAACCGGCCAAGGCGGAAGCCAAGCCGAAAGAGAAGCCGAAAGAGAAGCCGGAAAAGAAAGCAGCACCCAAAGCCGGGTTCTGCGACAAACGTGATTTGGCACGCACCTTGTCTCGACGATCGGGAGCCATCCGTTTTTGCTATAACCGCCGTTTGCAGGCCAATCATGAGTTGAAGGGGCGCGTGGTTGTGCGCATGACGGTGGGTGCCAGCGGATCCGTCATCGGTGCGAGTTCGAGTGGTTCCATGCCCGACCAAAAAGTACACAAATGTGTGCTGAAGGAAATGCGTAAACTTAAATTCAGGCCACCCGAAGGTGGTCAATGCGTGATCCGAAAAGCATTTACTTTCAAACCCTGATTCCATGTGTACACTACAGGTCAGGGATGAGTAAGAAGAAGACAGACTGGGTCAAACTCTTCGGCAAACTTTCTCAGTGTACCGAGGTTTATGAGGAGTTGGAAACGTCTTGCGATGATGACCAAATCGCAGAAATCGAAGACGCCCTCGGTCGAACACTCCCCGACTCCGTGGCCGCAATTTTACGAGTAAGTGACGGCGCACGACTCCACCTTTCGCACCAGATCATTCATCTCGCATCCCGCACTCAACTGGTGGCTTGGCACAAGGAAGGCGCCATCGAAGATCTGGGTGTGTTCCCCTTCGCTCATGATGGCGATCAACACTTGCTCGTGTTGGATCCGGATGGTGAATGGGGCGGTGCGGCTGGCACGGTGTATCGGCTTCAATTGAGTCTGCGGCCGCTGCTAGGCTCTTCGCTGCACGGCGCTGTACGCCTGTCGGGGAGCATGCGAAGTCTGATTAAGAACCTGATGAAAGGTCGGGACCTCTGGTAATTTTCTTGAGCGATGCCCGCTCTTCCAAGATGCTCAACAGACTCCGGAATGCTTGCCCTCGATGGCTGAGCGCGTGTTTGTCCTCGGACGGGACTTGCGCAAATGTGCACCCCAACTCCGGCACATAGAAAAGTGGATCGTAGCCGAAACCCTTTTGGCCAGACGCTGTGTGCGCGATGACTCCATTCACTCGTCCTTCCACGGCAATCAGGACGGCTCCGTCGGGCAGGTCGGGCCATTCGGTGATCAGGTTGGCGGTGTCCACGAGTTCGGTTCGATGGCAGACCAGCGCCAACGCGCAGAAGAAATGCGCATTGCGATCGTCCTGGCCGCGCAACGCCGCCAGTAGGGCATTGTTGTTGTCCGTGTCTGTCGCCGTCGAACCGGCGTAGCGGGCGCTGAAGATCCCGGGGGCGCCCTGAAGAGCATCCACGCAAATGCCGGAGTCGTCGGCGATCGATGGCATGCCCCCGGTAGCCTGATAGGCGCTGATGGCCTTGATCGCGGCATTTTCCGCAAACGTGCTGCCGGTCTCTTCCACCTCTGGCGCGTTGGGTACGATGCGTTCAAGCGAGACCGCTTCCCAGCCCAAAGGGGCGATCATTTCGCTCAATTCGCGGACTTTGTGTGCATTTCGAGTGGCAAAGACGAGTTGTTTCACGGCGGGTGGTAATCCGTTTTAGATGCCGAGTAGTTGAATCATCAGTCCACTGCTTGCGATAGCCAGACCCGCCAACAAGCCCGCATGCTTTTCCAAGTTCGGTGCAGCGATGAGTCGAAGGCCGACGCTGCCCACGAGCGCCAAGATCACCATGGCCCCAATGGTGACGCAGGAAAAGACGAGGGCTACCAGGCCGACGACCCACCATTGATGTTCCCAGGCGGGTGCCATCAACAAGGGGATCAATGGCTCACAAGGGCCCAGCGCAAATATGATGAACAAGGACCACACGCTGACGGTCGATCGTTCCTTGGCTTCATGCACATGGAGGTGTTCACCGGTATGAACATGTTTGTGAGCGTGAATGGTTCCGTCGGAGTGGCTGTGGACGTGGTCGTGACGATGTTTGCGCCGGGCCCTCACAAAGGACCAAGTCGCGTACGTCAAACCAAAAGCAATGAGCGCCCAGGCCGCCAGAGATCCTCGTATGGCCTCTACCCACTCCAGTCGATCCACGGCCACACCAATCGAGATACCCACGAATCCCAACAGGATGGAAATGGCGACATGGCCCATCCCGCACAATGCCGTGATGCCAGCGATTCGTCGTAAGGACCACTTCTTGGCGCGCCCGATCACAACGAACGGAAGGTAATGATCGACGCCAATAAGCGTATGCAGCAACGCAATGGATGCGGCGGCTACAACCAATATGCCAATGGAAGCGTCTGTCACGGTACTTTGCTCACTACCTTTCCGAGTACTGCGGTGGGACGAAGGGCACCAAAGCTTCGGCTGTCCGTACTCTCGGCTGGGTTGTCCCCCATGACGAAGAGTCGGCCTTGAGCGTCGATGGATGCCACCCGTTTCACCATGACGACATCCCCTTGCACGGGGTGTTGCGCGAGGACGATGTCTCCAACACGGATTCCTTTCCGTCGAAATCCATTCGAATCGATCAGAACATGATCAGACGGCTGCAAAGCAGGGGCCATGCTGGCCCCTTCAATACGATACCGGCGCCGGCGTCGAAGCGCCCACATGACCAGATCGAACGTCTTTTGCTTTAGCTCGCTGTGTACCACGGAACTTCGCGATTCTTGCTCGCCCAGAACATGTTGTGAATGGCCTCAATGGCTTCCATCAACTCCGTGGCATGCTCCACGCTTACCTCGACCTTGCAGGACGAACAGAGCTTGGCAACTTTCCAAAACGTATCGTGCAAGTTCGGAAATTGATCCAAGTGTTGCGGCTTGAAGTAATCCGCCCACAACACCAAGAGCTCACTCTTGGCCAGGTGCGCTTGCTCTTCCTTGATGGCGACAAATCGGGAGAACGTGTTGTGGTACGCGACGTTGGCGGCTTGGTCCGACGGGTCGGGAACAGTCAACGCGACCAGCTTCTTGGTCATGGAAAGGACTGCTTCTGCTGCAATGCGTGCGGATGAGGGGTCGTACACTCCGCATGGGCCGTCGCAGTGGGCGCTGGCGATGGGTGTGTGTTCGGTCAGTGATTGCGTAATCTTTTTGAACATCGATAACTCCATAAGAGACGATTCTTCCGAGCGTGGAAGGTCAGTTTGGGCTGAGAAAGGTATCAGGCGCTTCTCCCTGAAGCAAGGGAGCCAACACACAAATTATTCGAGATCAATGGGGACCACCAGCCAGGGCTTGTGACTCTGGCGACCCAGGAATTTCACGGTCCCCACATTGGTGTAACCGCTGGGGGGTCTGGGTGGGGTCGCGCTCAGGGAAAAGTCCAAATGAGCACGAATCTGAGGGTAGAGCGTGATCGCTTGTCCGTCATTGACGGTGACCGCGATGTGCTGTGTTCGGACATAGGTTTCCTCCACTTCGACCGACCACTCGTCCCCATTGTCGTGGGTCAACCCGCCCGCGATTTGCAGAGTGTACGGAGTGGATTGTGCCGCGCCGCCGGGATTTGAAAAGGAAAGGGTCGCGTTTCCATTGCTGAACCCGCCCTTCGCCAAGGCCGTGCCATTTCGGTCAAGGACCTGTAGCGCCACATCCGTAAATCGATTGTAGGTGCGTGGAGCCAGACGAAGCGCGAAGTCGACCCGGTCGAGTTCTCTGTTGAGAGAAAAGGGCATGCTCACCGTGTCCGTCTCGGCTCCCAGTGTGTGGGTGCGTCGAAAGCCAATGACCTGGCCCTGGGCGCTTCCATGAAAGGGGAGGTCGTACCGATTGGTGACCTGGAACGAGCCATAGGGCGGCTTTCCCGGTTCGGACTCAAATTGGCGAATAGTTTCGCTTTCAATCCCGCGAAACAGCACGTTCAGCGTGTACTTCGACGGGGCTTGATTTCGGAAGGACCCGTACGTCATGACCTCCCAAATGCCCGGCTTGAGTTCTCGCCCGGTCACGTTGGCGCTGGCGACGCTTGCGTTCTTACTGAGCGCACGCCAGTTTCGCAGGGGCTTCTCATGTCCGTGAGGATCATAGAGGGACAAGATGGTGCTCCCCCAGCGTCCCTTTGGGGTGGTGACCTGAACGCTCAGGTGCGTGGCGCCCGGGGGAACCAAGATGGGATATCGGTGCACCTGGCCCGGCGCCAAGGATCGTTTGGCAAATTCGCGTTGGTAGCCGTTGGCTCGATCAAAGATGTAGGGAGTGACCACCGTGTTCCAGAGAGAGGCCGCAGCGACGTTGTTGCCGTCATCCGGTGTGACCCGGACGCGCGCGGTATAGACGCCGGGTTGACGCAGTTTCTTGTGGTTGTAGAAGACTCGGATCGAGGTGGGACGGTCTCCGATCAGTCGGGCGGTGCGTCGATCCACGCGAAGCCAGGAGCTGTCGGATTGGAGCCGGAGCATGGTCTGGAAATCCCCCCGCTGTGCGGCGCTTTGCTCGGGGCGAAACACCGCTGAAATGGAGAATTCGTGTCCCTCGTTCGCGTCGGGAAGATACGTGCCAGCGCGCCAGTATGCGGCGCTACCGCGCTGGCTCAGGCTGGAGGGGACCGTGGTTGTGACACGGTAACCGACCACGGCGAAGGGTTCCCTTCGTTTTGCGAGCTCACGAAGGGTCCTCCATGCGGCTTCTACCTGAGGGACGCCGGCCCCTTGGTCCAAGGGAGAATACCCCTTTAATGGTGTCGCGCTGTCGATCAAGGCGCGTTTGAGGCTGCTGCCTGTGACACGGGTTTTGCTGGCTTTCGCGGCGCTGATCAAGAGCGCGTGCAAGCCGGTCAACTGTGGTGCCGCCATGGATGTGCCCGCCTTGATGTCGCCGTGATCAAAATGAGGAATGGAGGAGGAGGCGATGCCTGGGAGAAGCACGTCCGGTTTGCACAACTCTCCGCCACGGGATGAGAAGCTGAACACCTGGTCGGAACCAATGCGCGACCCAAAAAGGCTCTGCGCGGAGGCACGGGGGAGCATGGCCGCTGCGGCTACGGCCCATTGAGATGCCGCGGGCGTCCCCACGGTGGACAGACCCGGTCCGGCGTTCCCCGCGGACACGGACGCAGACAGGAGCGGGAATTGAGCGAGTGCCTCATCGAGGGCCACGTCAATGTCGCTCTCCCCTTCGATCTCTGAGCCGATGCCATAGCTGATGTTGATGGCCACAGGACGATTGTGGGTTTGGCTCCACTCGCCCGCGAACTCGATGGCGCGCCGCATGGAATCCGACGTGGTGGAGCCGCCGGCCAGGGTGTTGTTGCCGATCTTTAGAGAGAGCACTTGTGCGCCGGGTGCGATGCCATGAAACCCCTTGCGTCCCATGAGCCGATAGCCCGTGGCAATGCCCGCAACATGGGTTCCATGTCCTCCATCGTCAAAATGAAACGACACGGTGAGCCCTTCGTCTTCAATGTGGAGTGCAAACGTGATGGGCGGCCGTGTTGCAGCGGGATTTCGCAGGGTGAAGGTGAGTGTTTCTTGGTGCTCTGAATAGCTTCGAATCGGTCGCTCCCCGGTGACGTCGCCATTGCCATCCCGGTCCACATAGGACACGTATTTGCCCGCTTCGTCGCGCATGGTGAGCACCGCAAAGTGATCGTTGGTCGCCCCATTGCGATTGATGTCTTTGACCGCGCTGTTTTGGAACATGTTTTCATCCAAAAAACCCAGCTGCCACTTGCCGTCTTTTGGTTGGAGGACCAGCGAGCCGGCGCCACGCACTTTGCCTTGCTCTACTGAGAGGTACTGAATGCCTTGGATCGTCTTCTCGGTGGCCGGGACCAGACCAACGTCCCCTTGTCCCGAAAAGTCACGGGCATCGATGACCTTTACGCTGCCCTCCGATGTGGTCTTCAGCCCCAACACGCCCATGTCGACACCCGTGTCCAAGACAGCGACCACCGCGCCGCGTCCATCCCACGTGGGATGGGCCCGGATGAAGGCGGCTGCGCCCGTCGCGCGCGTGTCCAGCACCTGCCAGAAATCCCCGCGGGGAGTGGTCTTTTTGGCCATGGGTTGTCCCACGGTCCACAGCAGTAGACAAAGGGTCAAGAGTGTCGAGAAGAATGGCTTCGTTTGCATGGCAGTGGACGCTATCAGAAAGGGTCCGCCGGCGCTACCGGCCTGTCCGAAAACCCCTTCGTCTCCTTCTCATGACAAGCGTGGGTCACGCGTGGTATCAGGGGAACATGAAAATCTATACAAAGATCCTGATTGGCATGGCTGTGGGCATACTCATCGGCATCACCGTGGGTCCCACGTCCTCGTTGCTCCCGCA
>CAUZBV010000072.1:0-11245 GCA_963578115.1 Myxococcales bacterium | reverse complement strand
AACCCCCAAGCGACCATCATCATGGGGGGACCGGGAGCGAGTCCCATTCCGCACCAATGTTTGGAGCAATTCCCAGCGGTAGACGCCATCGTCCGTGGAGAAGGCGAATGGACCATGCAGGAGTTGGTCAATCGACTGGACAGAGGCGAATCACTCACCGGATGTCTGGGCGTCACCTATCGGGATCCGCTGGGAACGGTCATCCACAACGATCCGCGCCCCGTGGAAACGGAGCTCGATCGATTGCCGCAACCGGCCCGCCACCTGGTCGAAGAGGTGTACGCCAAGGGACAATATTACGCGCTCTTGGAAGCCCATCGGCCGGTGGGCGGCATCGTTACCAGTCGCGGCTGCCCTTTTTCATGCGGGTTTTGTTACAACACGGTCAAGCGTTACCGAATGCGGTCTCCAGAGAACATCTTGGAAGAGTTGGTGCTCTTGCGCCGCAAACACAACGTGCGCTTTGTGGAATTCAACGACATCTTGTTCACCGCCAACCGCAAACGCGCCAAACGGGTCTTTGAACTCTTAATCCAAGAGAACCTGGGGCTGACTTTTGCCTTCAAAGCCCGTGCACCCGAGCTCAATGACGAATTCGTCGCCCTGGCCAAACGCGCCGGAGCGGTTCAGATCGGCTTTGGCGTCGAAAGTGGCGTGCAAGCCATCTTGGATCGCATGAACAAGAAGACGACCGTAGCGCAATGTGCCAAGGGGATCGAAATTGTGCGACGACACGGTCTGCGCTGCCACACGGGCTACGTCTTGGGCTACCCGGGCGAAACGCCCGAGACGATTCGCCAAACGGTGGACTTCATCGTAGGGGCCAAGCCCACCACGTTGACCATTGACGTGTTGCTGCCCTATCCAGACACCCCCGTTTACAAAGAAGCCAAAGCCAACGGAACGCTGGTAGGCGATTGGTCACCGGACATGACCGAATACCCCTGGGTCCGTCTCCCCTGGGTGCGCAGGCGTGAAGACTTGGAAGAAGCCCGCAGTTGGGCGATCAATCGCGTCTTTTTCCGACCCTTCTATGCCAAGCAGTTTCTCAACATGGTCGTTCAAGCGCGCAACACCACGTTGGCCCGATACATGGCCCAAGAGACACGATTGGCGTTGCGCCCTAAGTTCCACGTCCCCTCACGGGCCATCGGCTGGTAGCGTCGACGAACCCCATGCGTACTGGCTGGCTCGCTCTCCTTTCGCTCGCGGCCCTTGGATCGATTTCGACCCAAGCGGCGACCGTTTCCGGTCAACTCACCGGAGATTGGAACGCGTGGAACCATCCGATCGTCGAAGCCCGGACGTCCCGCGATTTCGCCATACCACCGGTCGCTACATCGGCGGTGGACGCCGAAGGTGGTTTTTCATTCCAGGTGCCGGACACCATCGACAACGCGTACATCACCATCCTGCCGAAGCGAGACCGCGTACACCCGGTGCTTTTGAATGCGTTGCCGGTGCCCATGGTGTCGCCGGTGGTTTTGGCCGTCTCTAAGCCGGCCTTTCAGCGTCAGGAGCGCCAATCGATTGGCGCGTCCAAGTACTGGATCAGCAGTGTGGTGCTCTTGCTCCTCTTGGTGGTGATCAGTCGATGGCTCCGTCGATGGCTTGCTGGGCACTTGAACGGTGTTTCACGTGACACACGGCGCTGGGAGCCGTCCCTGCAAGACAATCCAGCGCCCAAAACCCTCGCCTTTTTGTTGAGTCTGGTGGGTGGGTTGCTCCTCTACGGCATCGTCGCGTTGGACGAGTCCATGGACCTGCTTGAATACACCTACTTTCAAGAGGCCTTCTCAGGATCCAATCCCTTTTCCGTGGCCATCTCTTCCGTGGTCGCCGAGCGCGCACATGCACCCGGATTTTCGGTGCTCTTGTGGTTCTTCACGCAGTTTACAGACGCGGCCATGTGGCTCCGATTGCCCGCGTGTCTGGCCGCGATGGGCTGTGTGTGGGTGGTACACCGCATGTGCAATCAAGTGACGGGCAACCGCCTGGCGGCGGCGTTGGCAGGCCTACTGGCTGGACTGGCCCCCTTGGCCATGCGTTATGGTCGCGATCTAAGTCCCTACAGCTTGGCGGCCTTGCTGACCGTCGCTTCGACGTGGCTCCTGATCCGTGCGCTGAGCACAGGCGACCGACGCGATTGGGTGGCGTTCACCTGGGTCAGCGTCGGCGCATTCTTCCTCCATTATTTTGCCGCGGTGTTTCTCCTGGGTCAGTTCATCGCGGTCGTCTGGCTGTGGCAGGGCAGTGGACGCACTGCGGCGTGGACGAAGCGCTTTCACTCCGCACTCTTTTGGTTCGCGATTGTAGGCGTCCTTCCTGCCTTGTGGGCCCCTCAGGTGCTGCGTGGCTTTGAAGTCAGCATGCACGACACCATGGTGACGGGCACCGTTTACGGAGCTTCGTCCGGGTTTGTGGCCTATCTCACCCAACATTTGCGCGTGTTGATGGGGCTGCCGATCGAGATCTCTTGGGCCACGTGGCCCGCTGTATTGCTGGTCGGCGGCTCATTTGTGGTGCTCATTCGAAAACATCCTGTGTTGGGCCGCTTGTTGTTGATGCCCCTCTTGCTGGTGGTGGGGTTGATCGCCCTGACCTACGGCCTCCAAGCCATGGCATACGGTGGACGCACCTATTATGGATTCCGCTGGCTTCGTGCCTTTACACCGGCCATCGCGATCCCTGTGGGCTACTCGGCGGCCATCGCCTTCCAAGCCGCCAAGACACAAAAGAAGCCCATTTCTGTGCTGCTGGCGATCGTATTGACGATGTGGGTAGGATCGACGGCGTTTGCGGGGATCCGAAGTGCACTCAGTTGGGAAAGGCCTGCCCAACGAGAGGCGCTGCATACCATTTTGAACAACGCCATCAGCGGGGACGCCATCGCTGTGATGCCCGCTGGATTCTATTCGGTACAGATCAGCTACTACCTGCACCAAAGCGGGCCTCGCCAGAGCATTCACGAGGGCCCTCCCATGTGGGATCATTACACCAAGCCCAATGGCGATGACGTGGTTTTGTACGGCCCCATTCGTAGCTACGGGATCCCCCTGGAGAGCGTGGCACGCCACGTAGACGTGGCCCGATTGTGGTTGGTGGTGTTTCGCGAGTCCGTGTTTGGCCAAGCCGAGTTCGACATCAATATTGGCGATCATGTGGTGGCCAACCTGGCACGCGACGCGTTTCCACATCCTTGGTATCGAATGAAAACATGGACGCTGCCACTCTTGGATCTGATCCTCTTCGAACGCAATCCGGATCACAAAACGGCCGTCGGTGCCGGCACAGATCCCACGGATCCGTGGTTCCAGGAACACAAGAACTGCAAGGCGAACATCTGTGTCCCAATCCAGGATCCCTATCGATTCACGCGCTGGGCACCCTCCGGGTTGGATCCCAGCGGGTTGACGGCGCTGATCGACTCGACCGATCCATTGGAATTGCGCTTTCCCACGCCCACGGGAACCCACTTTGTCACGCTGAGTGTGAAGGGCGCCCCTGACGATGCCGTCCCAGACGATGTCACGATCAAGGGGGTCTCCTTAACCTTCAACAAGGGACAGTGGACCGGTAAAATGCGTGTGTTTCGTGCACAGCCCACATTTAACGTGATCCTGCAACGCACACCCAAGGTGCGCAGCGAACCCTTGATCTTGGAGCTCACACGCTGAGTTATTGAAGAATGTAGAGCAAGGGCGGCATCTCGCCGTCGGTCGCCACCAAGATCAGCGCGACCACGACCACCACGACCACGATGGGGACCAACCACCAGGCTTTCCGCTCCCGAAGATGTGGCCACACAGCGGTGGTGGGTTCCGATGGATCCGTCGCTGTGGCTGCACACTCCGCGACGGGCGTCGCGCTGAGCCGCCCCAAGAAGGGCACCAACATCGTACAACCCAAGAGCGCCGGGACAATCACCTCCACACCCGCGAACAACACGGCGGCGCCGGTTAGATCCACCGCGGACGCCATGCCCGCGAAGAGGGTCAATATCGCCAACTCGCGAGTGCCAAATCCGCTGATGGTGACCGGGATCAAGCTAATGAACACCACCACCGGCATGAGCGTGCAGATCGTCCCAAAGGAGATGGAGATCCCGATGGTGTGAAAGCACAAGGCCATAATGAAGAGCTCTGCACACTCCACCACCAAGCTGTAGAGATACAACGACCACTTCTGGCCCACCGATAAATCCAAGAACGCCACCGCCAACTCTTCGAGCTTGTCGTGCAGTCGTGACGAGAGAGCACCCACCACGCGGAGAGCGCCGCGTTGCACCCCCGCGGAGGTGGCGCACAAGATCACCACCACAAGCGAGACCAACGCGATCCACCCATAGTCAAACGATGCGTCACTGAAGGCCAGCCCCAGACACAGCAAGGTCAATTGGCCGGCGACCACCAAGCACAAATCGAAGAGCACCGATCCCAACCCGTGGGAGGTCGGCACCCCGTGGCGACGGCGTAAATACAGCGCTCGAAAGGCTTCGCCGCCGCGCATGGGTATGGCGAACTTGAGCGGTTGGCTGCCAAAGCGTGCAAACAACAAGGTGCCAAACCCAAAGCGATACCCCATCGAGCGCAGCACGAGCTGCCAACGCAGCGTCGGCAACACCGAAAAAGCCGTCAAAGAAACGAGGAGCGTGGTGATCAACATGCCGGAGTCGGCGCGCCACAAGACCGCCTTAACTTGCTCCAAGTCCACATCCCGAAGCACAAAAACAAGCAAGCCCACGCTGACGGCTGCCAACACCAGAAACCACAACCAACGCTGAATGGATTGGGCTCGACTCACGCGCTTGACCGCCTTGCTTCAATGGGATTGCTCGTCCAACGGGCCAAACGCCCGATCAAATTGGGCAGGGACGTCCAGCCCACGCCCATGGCGCGCATGACCCGCCGAGCCCGTTTGGGGTGGAGATACCACCGTCTGTACATCCCCGCTCGAACCCGGGATGGTAGTTCGGCCAACTCCTCTTCAGACCACCGTGTCCCCGGCCAGGCGCTCGCCGTACAAAAATGCGCAAAATCCAAATCCAGCGAGGTCGACAATTCAAAGGTATCGCGTCGGTCAGCGTCGGTCTCGCCGGGCAGCCCAATCATGAAATACCCCGTAGTGCTCATGCCCGAGGCGTGTGCTGCCCGGACCACGTCTGCAATGTGCGCCAAGTCCGGCGAGCGTCCCAAATGCTTGAGCGCCGCGGAGCCCGCTGCCTCAATGCCAAACGCGATCCGTGTACAACCCGCCCGGGCCATCAACGCCAAGAGCGGATTGTCCACGCTGTCGGGACGGATCCCATTGAGCAGCTCCCATGTCACCCCGGGCGCTTCACGAATCAACGCTTCGCAGAGCAACGACACCCGCTCGCGGTCTTGGCTAAAGAGATCGTCTTCGATCAGCACGCTGTCCACCCCATGATCCACCCGCAGTTTTCGCCATTCGGAGACCACCTGCTCGGGGGACCGAAATCGATGGATCTGCCCCCACAGAAAGGGCGACGAGCAATACCGGCATCGATACCGGCAGCCCCGGCTCGTGTAGACCGAGGCGTAGCGCTTTCCACGAGGCATGTGCTCACGATGATAGTCTTGGATTGTAAAAGCGGTGCGATCCGGCATAGGCAAGGTGTCCAAATCCGCCCACTCTCGATCCAAGGGCTCATGATCCGAACCCGACACCACGGTCCCGCTGATCCGATCCAAGCCTCTGTCGGCGGCCAGCGCCTCGACCACGTCCAAGAACGTCTGCTCTCCTTCACCCACCACGGACACATCGGCGTCCACGTCGCCGGGCGCCAAGGTCGCGTGGGGACCACCCACCACGATAGTCGGACTCTGGGGAGCCTGCCGAATGGCGTCGACCACGGCCTTGGCTTTCGGCGCACCGGGTGTCCAAACACCAATGCCCACCACGTCCACGTCACCACGGTCCAGACGCGACAAGAGCCCCTGGGTACCCACTCGGCCCACATCCAGCCCGTCTACCGTGTACCCCGCATCACAGAGCGGTGCGGCAATGGCGGCCAACCCCAATGGATAGGCCTCCTCAAACCCAACGGGAATGTGGACCAACAAGACGCTCATGACTCTGATGATGGCCGCTCTGGAGCCATCTGAAAAGGATTCTACCCCGAGATCGGGTTTCAATGCTTGCCACTGAGGTGCAATAATGCGTCTCCCGTGGTTTGTTGGCGTATGTCCTGAGCCGGTCAAGAACTGGAAATTCGGAGCGAAAACAAGGAAAGTGTCAGGGTTGAACACACAATCACCGTCTTCATCCTCCCCACCGGGGTGGCTGAGCAAAGAACGTCTGCCCACGCTGGCCGCCGCTGCCGTGTCGCTTGTTTGGGCCGCCTTGGCCATCCTCGTCAGTGATCCCGACACGGGCGAGCTGCTCTTTCGAGGCTATTTTGTGCAGGACGCCGACGAAGTGGTGCGCTCGTGGTACGGGCGCTGCGCTGGGGTTAATCCCTACATCATTCCCTACAGCAGCTTGTCCATGCCCGGCTGGACCAGCCTGCTGGCGTTTGGGGAGTGGATCGGCGCTGGATTGGACTGGCCCCTCACCTTGCCCGGACGACTCACCACCGTGCTGGCCGCCTGGTTGTGTCTCCACAATCTCGCCCAATGGACCCGCAATGTCGGTGGGGATTGGCGAATGTCGCTGGCGGCCGTGGTGTTGGTGGCGGCCAGCCCCGCTTTCTTTTTGTTGAGCATCAGCGTCTATCCATCGGTGGCCTTGGCGGCGCTGACCGTGATCGCGCTGCGCTATTGGTCCGAAGAGCGTTTGTTGGCGGCTGTGTTGGTCATCGGCTGGGCACCGATGATCCGGTGGGAGGGCGTCTTGTTGGTCGGGCTCTTCGCTTTCGCGCTCGCCATTCGACAGCGTTGGTGGAAAGTGGGCCTCGTCGTCATCCCTTATCTGATCTATTTGATCGTCAACGCGCTGCAATTCGACAACCCGCTTCAACCCTTAATCTACCGAACGACGCCCCACATGGGCGGCGCATGGCGCGTGTTTCACCCGGATGTGACCTGGGACGTGGCCGCACCGGCCGTCCATAACCTCGTCACCTTCTGGTCTCCGGTGGTCTTGGTGGGTGGTGTATTGGCGGGGTTGTGGGCATTGCTTCGCCATCGAAAGACCTTGTGGATGGTGGCTCTGGGCTGTGTGGGACTGACCGGCGCCCTGCTCTCCATCCATCATCCCACTTCCGTGTGGGTTTTGCGTATTTTCGCCACCCCGTGGGTTCTTTGCGTCATGGCCATCGTGGCTCTTGTCATACGGGCCGATAGTCAGAGGCTTCGATACGCTGTGATGGCCGTGGCGCTCATCGGCGTCGCTGTCTCCATCGCAATGACCTTCCAGAAGATCAACGCCAAAGATGTTCCTGCGGCCGGACGCTACCGAAACGAAGCGGGGTTTCATCTCTTTGTGCGAAACGCGGACGCCTCTGAAGCGAGACAGTGGCTTGTGGACCAATCGGCCGAGTGGATCATGATCAACCACCTCAACGCCAATCTCATGCGCGCCGATCCTACCTGCTCTCTTTATGAAAAGACCCTCAAGATGGGTAGCCCGTCGTTGAGCCTCACGCCGCGCTTTCGACCGCTCTTCGGGTTGCCCGGCGGAGAGGGTCTCTTGGTTTTTCACACCAAAGCGGTTCCTGTCTCGGGTTGTCATGAGGTAAAACGCTTTGACGAATCGAATCTCACCGTCTATCGCTGCCGGAACCAAACGACACCCTGAACGGTACAGAAGGTGAAGGATAAGGACAAAATAGAATGCACACAGATCTAGCCGGAAAAAAACAAATCAAGGTGCTCTTTATCCGGCCGCCGCGACACTACTGGCCGATTTTGAACGAATCGGACAACTTCTTGTTGCCTTTGGGCTATCCCAGCTTGGCCGCCTACGTGCGCCGAGAGATCCCCGAATGCAAGGTGGAGATCCTCGATTGCTGTCCGCTCAAGATCGGTTGGCATTCGCTGCGTGGTGAGATTGCGGCGCGCAATCCCGATATCGTGTGCATCGGTGAAAAGGTCTGCTATATCCACGAAGCGTTTCGGGCCTATGATCTGGTCAAAGAGGTGCTTCCCAATTGTGTGACCATCTCCGGTGGTCATTTCACATCGCACCTGCCCCGATGGAGCTTGGAGCAGTGCGCCAGCATCGACTACGTGCTTCGCTACGAGGGGGAGATCCCCCTAACCGGCCTCTTGAACCACCTCTTGGGCAAAGGAAAGCTCAAAGACGTTCCCAGCTTGGTCTGTCGCAATGGGGATTCGAAAAATGGCCACGATGGATTTCTCGAAACCCCCATCGGCCGCAACGTGGAAAACCTGGATGATCTGCCCGTTCCGGCCTACGACGTCGCCAACTTGACGGCGTACGCGCCCTTTGGGTTGCTCTGGCCCCGTGCCGCCACCATTCAACGCAGCCGCGGATGCGTGGACACCTGCCGATTTTGTTCGTGGATCGCCGTGGAAGCCAAGCACCGCGTCCAAGCCGATGGCTCCGTGGTCCACCGCCCCAACTACCGCTCCAAATCGGTGGAGCGCATGGTTCACGAGACCGAGATCCTCTACGAAAAGTACGGTGTGCGCTATCTCTTTTGGGTGGACGCTACCTGGAACGTAGACAGTGACTGGTTGGATGCCTACAGCGAAGAGATCATTCGACGCAAATACGATTTGGGTTGGTGGGCATTCACACGACTGGATCAAATGCTCCTTCAGCACAAACACGGTGTGTGGAAGAAGATGGTTCGCGCCGGTCTACGCCATGTGCTGGTAGGCGTCGAACGACCGGCTCAGGGCCCCGATGGACTCGGGTGGCTCAACAAACACGGGTATGGCTACGGTGTGGCCAAAGAAGCCTTCGAAATCATGAAACGCGAAACCCCCGAGGTATTTCGCCAGGGCACGTTCATCACCGGCATTCGCTCCGACACGGCCGAATCCATCAAGAACCTGCTGGCCTTCGCCCACGAGATCGACGTGGACTTCGCCGCCTTCCACCCCATCACGCCCTTTCCGGGCACACCGCTCTATGACGAAGCCGTGGCCATGGGCTGGATTGAAGAGACCGATTTTGCCAACTTCGACATGTTCTGTCCCATCATGCCGACCGAGCACTTGAGCCGGGACGAGGTGGCGCACTGGACCACATGGTGTCAGCAAAATTTTGTAGCCAAGCGACCCCTTCGATACATGGCCCGGATGTTCTCTCGTCACAGCATTCGCCGTCGGCTCCATTGGTGGTTTTTTCTGACCATCGGTCGTGTGTTGGGCACTCAGGCCCTCAATCACATCAAAGGCACCGAAGCGTTCGAAGGGTTTGCGGGTGTCAACAAGCTGTGGAAGCCGAGCTGGTACGACCAATAGACCGCACGGTAGAAAGGAGAATGGGAACCGCTCCATGAAGATCGCCATGACCATGGCCCCCTGTTGGCGCTTGCAGTTCAATTTGAGCGATCTCTATCCCGTGCCTCGCCTCGGGATCGCTCAAATCGCGAGCACATGCCAGGAACACGGCCATCAGGTGAGCATGGTAGACGTCATCGCCGAACGCTGGGAGCCCGCACAGTTCGGACAGTGGGTTCGTCAAGAGCAGCCCGATGTGGTGGGGATCTCGGTCACGATCTTGAGCATGCGAGAAGCCTTTCAGCTGGCCCGTGTGGCCAAGGAGTCGGTCCCGGGTGTCCGCACGGTCATCGGTGGCCCCGGTGTGGGTGGGTGGACGCCCGAGGAACTCTTCGAATACGGTGGGGAGGCCGTGGACTTTTTTGTCCGAGGCGAAGGCGAAGCGGCCACGTTGGGGTTGCTTCAGGCTCTGGAAGCGAGTTCGGATCTCTCCCAGGTCGGCGGCCTCTTGTGGCGAAAATGCGATGGAAGTGCGGCGGAGAACACGCACACAAACTACTTGTCCTTGGAAGACATCCCGGGGCCGGACTGGGATCTGCTCCCCATGGACCAATACAAGCTGCATCCACCCCTGGGGATCTATCCCTACGCCACCATGTTGGAGACCGCACGAGGCTGCAGCTACCCCTGCAACTTTTGTTGCCTCTCTCGACCGGTGAGAGTCCGCTCCATCGAGTGGGTCACCGAACAGCTTACCGAGCTTCACAACCGCTTCGATGTTCAGGAAGTTCATTTTGTCGATCCCACCTTTACCCTGGATCGCGACCGGGCCTTGGCCCTGTGTGACGCCATTGCTCAACTTCCCTTCACGCTTCACTGGAGCTGCAAAACACGGGTGGACCACATCGATGACGAGCTCGCCGGCGCCATGGCCGCCTCAGGCTGCTACAACATCGCTTTTGGCGTGGAGTCGGGTGCCGATTTGGTGCTGGATCACATGAAAAAGAAGGCCACGGCGCCCAAGACGCGGGAGGCCTTTCGGACGTGTCGCAAGCACGGCATTCGAACCATCGCCTACTGTTTGGTGGCCGGACCGGCCGAAACCCAAGAGACCATCGAGCAGACCCGGCAGTTCGTCCGAGATATCCAAGCGGATTACGTGCTCTACGGCATCCTCGATCCCGATCCCAACAATGCCCTGACTCAAGCGGCCATTGAGGAAGGACGGTTCACACGGCGCGATCTGGCCGAATATTATTTAGGCCACAACCCGTCCAGTCTGCATCAAACCACCATCACGGGCTATCCACTCCAACAAGCCCAACAGTGGCTGCGCAAGGCCTCCACCGACTTCTACCTGCGTCCGCGTTATATGTGGGGCCGCGTGCGCGATTTGCGCTCGCTTCAGGACGCACGGAACCTCATGGACGGCGGCACCCATTTTCTCGGGGATCTCTTGGACATTTCACGCCACTGGCGTCGTCGATCCAGCGGCAAGGCAGCCTAGGCACCGAAGCGTGTGCTAGGGCTGTTTGGCTCGTTTCTTGGATTTCGATGCGCCCGTTCGAATGGTGGGAGTTGGACCCGACGCGCTGCCTTCGGCCTGAAGCTTTCGGATCCGAACAGCCAACTGCTTGGTGGCTTCGGTCTCCTTGCCGTCGGCCGCCGCCAGACGAAGTTGATGAGCCCGTTGATAGGCGGATAGCGCATTTTTTGTGTTGCCACGTAGCTCTTGAATTTCACCAATCGCCTGAAACACGTCGGGCGTATTGGGGCTATCATTGGCGAGACGTGCCAGGTATTGAAGCGCTTTGTCGTGATCGCCTAACCTCGCTTCGGCGATGGCGAGCTGGTAGAGCACATCGCCATTG
>CAUZBV010000071.1:0-11282 GCA_963578115.1 Myxococcales bacterium | reverse complement strand
TCCACCAGCTTTCCATCGCACCCTTCG
The DNA here is from genome assembly GCA_963578115.1 of Myxococcales bacterium. Taxonomy (GTDB): domain Bacteria; phylum Myxococcota_A; class UBA9042; genus CAUZBV01. Next base: position 11,255 of record CAUZBV010000071.1, on the reverse strand, counting down.
AGCAGAAAATCCTCTTCTTCGGAGTCCCACTGAATGGCATTGTTCACGTCAAAATCAAGGAACCAATAATAGTTCAAGTCGGGATTGGGACCGTTTAGCAACGCACCCGCCACGGAAAACATCTCTTGAGAACTGAGCGAGCGTTCCAAGAGCACAGGACCGGGACCCAATGGAAGAATCCGATCCAAATTGAGAAAAATGGGTGTGGGTACGTCCGGCTCGAGCTGCGGAGGCGGTGGCAATACGCAGTGGGGTGTTCCAATCATCACGCCCGCGAAAAGCAGCAAAAGCCATGCCATGGGCCGGTTTATCCATAATGCATTGATTTTACTGAATGTTTTCGCCATTGCCGTATTCTTGCCCCTGGAAAATAGCTCCAGATCCTGACATTGCTGTCAGGATATCGTGCCGTCGGCTGCTCGACAACTTTGACACGGGTCTTCCGCCGCGCGCTTCCTACAGGTCGTCTTCTTCGCGCTCCTTCTCGAGGTGCCGGAAAATGGTGCGCGGATCCACGTCTAGATCCGTTGCTGTCTTCGTCCGATTGCCATTGTTGAGCCGCAACACGTCGTTGATGTACGTGCGTTGGAATTGTTCTTTGGCATCATGAAGGGGCAGCACCGTGGTCATTCCTTCGTTCTCAAGGTCCAGTGAGTCGGCCTGAATCTTGGGTCCCGTGCAGAAGATGATGGCTTTCTTGATCCGGTTCTCCAGTTCGCGAATGTTTCCAGGCCACTGATAGCGTCGCATCAGTGTAAGCGCGTCTTTGCTGAAGTCTTTGGCTTTTCCGCCGTACTCGCGAGTGTATTTGTTGAGCAAATACCGCGCGAGGAGAACGATATCATCGCCCCGTTCGCGCAGCGGCGGTAAATGAAGGGTGATCACGTTGAGCCGATAGTAGAGGTCTTCTCGAAAGCGGCCTGCCGCGGCCTCCGTCCGTAAATCTCGGTTGGTGGCGGCCAAGATTCGAATGTCGACGTTGCGCGACCGTGTCTCGCCCACACGCGTGATTTGTTTCTCTTGTATCGCCCGCAGCAGCTTGACTTGGAGACTCAGGGGCATCTCGCCCACTTCGTCGAGGAAAAAGGTGCCGCCGGTGGCCGCTTCGAATTTTCCTACGCTGGCGGCGACGGCGCCCGTGAAGGCCCCTCGCACATGCCCAAAGAGTTCACTCTCCAAGAGGTTTTCAGGAATTGCGCCGCAGTTGAGGGCAATGAAGGGCCCACGCCCCCGGTCAGAGCGGTTGTGCAATTCTCGGGCGATGAGCTCTTTGCCCGTCCCGGTTTCACCACTGATCAGCACATTGATGTCCGTCTTGGCGATCTTATCGACCTTGGCATAGATGTCGCGCATCGAATCACATGCGCCGATCATCTCACCGTAGCGAAGCTCGGCCAATTCGGTCTCTAGCTGCTGTTTGTCGAGTTGGAGTTCGTTCACCAGGAGCGCATTCATGATGATGAGTGATGCGTGGGATGCGTAGATCCGTAGCGTCTCCAACGAAGACGGGTGAAAGAGATTCACGATGTTGTCGTTGCCCACGTAGATCAGCCCCAACAACTCGCCACGTGAAACCAGCGGCACACACATGACGGAGCAGAGTCGGAGATTGATGATCGAGGTGGAGCTGGAGAACTCTCGATCGTTGAGGGCGTCACTGACGATGACGGGATTTCGGTCCGTCAAAACTTTTTGGACAATGGAATCGCTGAAGGCGATTTGTGTGGTGTCGAGCGCCTTCCGCTCAATGTTGCGAGCCACACGTACGATGGGGGTTTCGCCGGAGAGGAGGATCAGGAATCCCTTGTCGGCACCTGTGAGGGCAATGACATCGTCCATGAGTCGATTCAAGAGGGTGTCGAGGTCGTAGGTCTCAAAGAGGCGTTCGCTGAAGTTGTGGAGCGTCCGGAGGGTCTCCAATGCTTGCGTTGCCTCATTCTCGCCATCGGTCACCTCCGCCGCGCTGACTTCGTCGAAGAGGGCGAAGCTGAGTTGGGCGCTGCCAATTTGAAAGATGTCTTGATCGGCGAGTTCGTGGGAGCGTCTTCGCTTGCCATTAACAATCACTTCACAGCCACGATCCGCCTCACTGAGCATGAACGCCTTGCCGTCGTAGAGGATGTGCGCGTGGCAGGGTTCAACCCCCACCATGTCCACGACGATGTCGTTGTCGGTGCTATGACCAATGGTTGTTATTTTTTTGAAGACAGAAAAGGTCTTCGACTGGCCGTGACCCGGCGCAGTCAAGATGAGTTGGGGCATAGTCTACTGACTTCCTCCCGCCGCGGGTGGGTTTTTAAGCAAGGCCTTTTGAGGTTGGGGTGTGCGCTGATTGGCTGTGTGGACGGGCTCCAGAGTTCGTTCAATGCGGACCACACGTATCGGTTCATGGCGAATGTTTGCGTCGATGATCCCCCAGGTCGCCAGCCCGGTGAACACGGCACCACTGATGAGGGATGTCCAATACAGAGCCTTGGCCGCACCCTGCATGCCCTTTGTGTATGTGAAGGGGCTTCCGGTGGTGGGCAGGAATTGGTAGGCGAATGATGTGCCTACGGACGTCGCCAGGGCCGTCGTCTCCGTGGAGAGAAAGAACCATCCCCACGCGTCGCTACCGCTGTTGAACTGACCCACACCAAAGGGGATGAAGGCCGTGGCTCGGCTATGCCGTTCAATGACTTCGGTAATCTTGAGTACCCGAGGCAAGGGCTTGTCTCGCGGCTCATAGGCCGCCTTTCCGATAACGCCTTGGCGGATCAGCGTGGTGCGAATCGACTCAAAGAACGTCCGCATCTCCTTGGGATAGTAGAATTCGTCCAGTTGGAAACTCGGGCGAGCGATGAGCAAATATTTCCAGTTATCTGTGGCATTACCCAATTCCTTCACCTGCCAGTAGGACGCTCCGAGCATCTCTCGAGCACGATGAATTTCATGAATGGAATCAAGCTTGGGCACTGGGTACAACAATGCGTGTACCACCACGATCGTGTCGCGATAGTGTTGCTGACGGAAGGAAGCTTCCGCCGACTCCAACGACTGTTCCGGCGCCTTCTGCGCCAGTGCTCCTAGAGGGACTAGCAATGCAATAGTGACCCCTAGGAGGACCACAACCCTCATGCACTCAGTATCGGTCCATTGGGTACACGGGTCAAGGCCATTGCGCGCGCAGGATATATAAGGAGGACTTAGGGGGAGGTCGTGCTGGTGCTCAAGGGGATGAGATTGATGCGAACAGTGCGGTCTTTGCCCGCTTCCAAATAGATCGCCTTGATTGCGGGGCTGTAGCCCTTCGCCGAGACAGTAATTTGGAACGCCTCTTTTCGTTTGCGTACCGGGAGTTTCTGTACAACGCCGGAGGACAAATCACGTCCTGCGACCCGGATGTGGGCGCCCGGCACCGTCAAGACGGTGAGCCGAGCCGGCTTAAATCCAATGGTGTAGCGGATCTCGGAGGGTGGGGGCTTGGCCGCATCGACGCGCAAGCTGTAGATCCTATCGACGCACACCGCGCAGTCGGGATAATGAATTCGCACCCGATAGTTTCCAGGGGCGCGGGTGATCTTGGGTGTGCGTCCTCGGTACACCTGACCATCAAAATGGAGCTCAGCGGCGGGTGGATAGCTAAAGAGCGTGAAGCTGAATCCTTTCCCCACCGCTTTCCCTTGGGGGCCAGAGGGCAAATTGGCAACCCGCCCATTCACCTTGCGTGTTCGCGCCGATCGAGTGGTCTTGGCGTGTCTGTGGTTGGGAGCGTTCGCGTCCACCGATGTCTGATCCGAGGTTGTGGATGCCTCCGTTTTGTAATGGATGGGTCGAAGCCGTCGGCGTTCTTCACGCTCCAGTTGCATTCGTGGTTGGCTGAGAATGCTGGCGGGGACCGCCGCAGCATGCAACATCACATTGGGTACCGGGGCCGTGGGGGGTTCTCGAGTGATCCAATGCCAGGTCAGCCCCCCCACGATGGCGACCAACATAGCGAGCGAAAATCCCCATCGAAAGATCTCTCTGCGCGACCGAGCACGGCTCAAGCGCTGGACTTCATGAAGAGCGTCTTTCCGATCGCCTTCCAAGGACAAGACCTGATTGTAGGCTTCCAGGGCCACGGCTACCTTGCCCGCGTTGGCGGCGCGATTGGCCTTCTCGATCAGGGCGGAGACCACGCGAGACGTGAGCGCCGGCTCTTCCTCCAACGGACTGGCGAAATACCGCTGCAGCTCGTCGGCGGGTTCGGAGATGCCCAGGCTTTCGAGATAGATCCCCAATTCTTGCTGAAACGCGGCCATTGACGCAAAGCGATCGTCGGGTTCGCGAGCCATAGCGCGCGTGATCAGCCCGTGTAACTCTCGGCCGATGGATTCGTTGTGTCGACGCGGATCGTCGAATTCCACTTCCAAGATCTGTCGGAGAAGCGCGTGGGGAGACTCTGCGGCGAAGGGGAGCCTCCCTGTGCTAAGCCAATACAGCAGGGTCCCGAGACTGAAGACGTCGGCGCGCGGATCCAACTCCTTGCCTTCGACGTGTTCGGGCGACATGTGTGCCGGTGAGCCCACCAGCGTCCCGGTGACCGTCATGCCGTCACCACCCAAGGAGCGGGCGATTCCGAAATCCATGAGTTTGAGGACGCCATCGTTGCCGATCATGATGTTTTCGGGCTTGACGTCTCGATGAATGATGTCGCTGCTGTGTGCGTGACTGAGCGCGCCGGCGACCACATAGGCGATCAACACGCTGATCTCTGGGAGTTTCGGTTGGTGGCGTGTGACGAATTCCCGGAGCGTGCAACCATCCACAAATTCGGTCACGATGTAGCTTTGTTCGGAGCCAACACCCGAATAGTCATAAATATTGATGATGTTGACATGGCTGAGCGCGGCGACCGCGTTGGCTTCCCGGTGGAAGCGACGCTGGTGTTGTGGATCCGCGGCCAAGTGAGGATAGAGAATCTTGATCGCCACAGACCGACCGAGGTCCAGGTCGTCCCCTTTGTACACGACGGCCATACCCCCGCGCCCGACCTCTTCATGGACTCTGTAGCGTTTGTTCAGGACTTCGGCCACTGGTGACTACTCCATGTGCACGACAAACGTATCCACTCTGGAGTGTACCGAAAATTTGGACGTTCGTCGGCGACAAATTCACCGAAGCCCCAAAAGTTGTCTAGGAAGGTTTGGGTACCACGCTTCGGATGTGAAGCTCTTCCAACTGTTCCGAGCTGACCGGATCGGGACACTGGGTGAGGAGACTGGTCGCTCGTTGTGTCTTTGGAAACGCGATCACGTCGCGCAATGAAGCGGTCTCGGTCAAGAGCAAGGCCAGTCGATCCATGCCCAGAGCGATGCCGCCGTGTGGTGGTGCACCGTAGCTGAGCGCCTTGAGCAAAAAGCCAAACAGGCGCTCCGCTTCGGCGTCGTCGATACCCAATGTCTGGAACACCTGCTTCTGGATCGCTGGATCGTGCAGCCGGATGCTGCCGCCACCCACCTCAAAACCGTTGATGACCAGGTCATATCGGTAACAACGGACCTTTCCGGGGTCGGACGCAATCAGGGGGATGTCCTCGTCGTACGGCCGCGTAAACGCGTGGTGTGCGGCGCCCCAGCCGCCGTCGTCCTCACGTTCGAAGAGTGGTGGTGCCGAGATCCACGCGATCTTCCATTCGCCGCCGCTGCCAAATTCGGGGATCCATCCCAACTTCTTGGCCAGATGTACCCGCAAATTCGCCATCACGGTGTGAACCCGGGCTTCGGGCCCAAACTGAAAGAGGATCACATCGCCTGGCTGGGCGCCAGTGGCCTCATTGATGGCCAAGCGCATGTCATCGGTCACAAACTTTTTCAGCGGGGACTGTGTCCAACTGCCGTCTTCGGCGATCTTGGCCCGTGCCAATCCTTTTCCCCCATTCTGGCGGACAAAGTCCTCCAGCGCGTCCAAGTCGGTTCGGGACATCTCTGCCGACGCCGGCAGGACCATGCCTTTGACAATTTCTTCCGGCAGGTCGAAGCGGTATTCGCCGCTCTTAAACTTGGCGACCATGTCGGCCACAAAGGGGATTCCGCCCCCGTCGTGATCCACAAAGAGTTTGGTGAGGTCGGTATGCTCCATGCCGAACCGCAGGTCGGGCTTGTCGTTGCCGTATTTCCGCATGGCTTCATTAAAGTCCAAGCGTGGAAAGGTTCCATCGGGGTAGAGCGTTTTCAGATCCAGACCGATGGTCTCTTGGAACAGGCGGAAGATCAGACCTTCGATGGTGGTGAACAGATCCTCCTGGTTGATGAAGGACATCTCCACGTCGATTTGAGTGAACTCCATTTGGCGGTCCAGCCGGGGGTCTTCATCCCGGAAGCACTTGACGATCTGAAAGTACCGCTCCAGACCCGACACCATCAGCATCTGCTTGTAGAGTTGGGGGCTCTCGGCCAACGCATAAAAGTGGCCGGGATGCATGCGGGCGGGCACCAGAAAGTTTCGGGCTCCGCCGGGGGTGTACTTGACGATCATCGGCGTCTCAACCTCGATAAACCCCAGGCTGTCAAAGTAGTTGCGCGTGGTGTGCCCGATCCGGTGACGCAGTCGAAGGCGTCGTTGCATGGGCGGTCGTCGAAGGTCCACATAACGGTAGGTCAACCGGCGTTCTTCACTGGCGCCCGAGTCTTCGTCTACGTTGAAGGGCGGTGTCTCGCTCTGGTTGAAGACGGTGGTCTCCAGGACGCTTACTTCAATGGCGCCGGTGTCCATGTTGGCGTTGCGCATCTCACCGCGGTCCCGAACCGCGCCTCGGATCCCGATGACCCACTCGTTGCGCATGCGTTCAGCGATGGCATGCATTTCGGCGTCGGCGCCTTCGTCAAAGACCACCTGGGTGATGCCATCTCGGTCCCGCAAATCGATAAAGATGCAGCCGCCGTGATCGCGTCTGGAGTGTACCCAGCCGAAGAGTACGACCTCGTCGCCAATGCTGTCGTCACGCAAGGCACCGCAGCTGTGTGTGCGTTTGAGATCGTCAATGAATCGGGCCACTTTTCTCTCCCTCATCGTGGATGGGCCAGCCAGTGCGGTGCATTGTTGGCTGTCTTGCAGCGGTCCGTCAAGCCTGCTAGAACTCGCGGCCGTTGAATGGGGTCGATTTTTCGCGGGAGCGAGCGATGCCGAAGATTCAGATTCGGAAAGAACATGGGATGACACGGCAGGAAGCGGCCGAACGCGTTCGTGGGGTGTTGGTCGAGGTTCAAGAAAAATATGGTCATCGCATCGACCGCGTGGATTGGAATTCGACGGGCGATGGGGGCTCGGGGAAAGGAACCGGTTTTAAGATCCGCTTCACCATCGGGGACGTGGCCATTGATGTGGAGGTCGACCTCAGCTTTGTTCTCAGCCCGCTCAAGTCCAAAGTGGCCCGAAAAATCGACGAAAAATTGACCGTTGCGTTCGCCAAACCCGAGTGACAAGCCTCGTTGACACGAACAAGGTCAACTGACAAGCCATCGAGTCAGATGCGGCCAATAGGGGGCGCGATGCCGCCATCGATGCCCTTGCGTGCCCTGGTTTTGCCGGCTGGTGTTTTGGGCACGCTTCGTGCATAAATAGGTGTCAGCGGACGGCTCCTGGGGAATGAGAGCGACGAAATGCGTTTAAACAGTCTGATCATCGGTGTTCTGTTGAGCTGGGTGGCTGCGTGCGGCCCACAGCCGTCGCCCCAAGTCACTTGTCCGGGCCTGGGCGGAGCGGCCGCCAATCTGCCCCTGTCTTCGGCCTCACTGGACTTGAATCCGTCTTCCGTTGTTTCAGGTGCGCTGACTCCCGGTGAGTTTGTCGTCCATCCATTCAACGCCAACCCAAACAGCACAATTACCCTCACGCTGACGCTGGAAGCGCCGAACATTGGGGGCGTGCTCTTTGTCTATGGGCCGCGCAAAGCGGACGGGACATTCGATGAGTGTCGTCAAGAGTCGGCCCAGGGCGAACCGGGCGACGCGGTTCACGTCGTTTTGAACATCGGAGACGCTCAATGGGGCGAATACCGTGCGTTGGTCAGTGGCAAGCCGGTGCTGGAGGCCAACGGAGCCTACTCGTTGGAGGCCAGCTGCACCGGACCGGGTTGCGGCGAAAGTCAGTGCCCGGCCTTGGTTTGCCCTGTCCAGACCTGCCAGAACGGGTTTGTGTTCGACGAGAACAATTGCCCCACCTGTGAATGCACTCCCATCGAATGCGATGCATTCAAGACGCTGATCAACGGCGAGTGCCGCTGCAACTGCCCGCTCACTCCCGATGATGTACCCGTCTGCGGGGTCAACTCCAAGACCTATAAGAATCAGTGTATGGCGGCTTGTGAAGGGGTTGTGACCGCCTTTACCGGACCCTGTGACCAACAGTGCGAAATCCTGAGCCCGATCGATTGCCCCAACGTTTGTGAATTCGGTTACGAGATCCAAGACGGTTGTTTGACGTGCAACTGTGTGGAAGACGTCTGTGCCGTCCCCGACCCGAAATACGCGCCGGTCTGTGGCAAGGATGGGTTGACCTACACCAATCGTTTTGCAGCCACCACATGCGCCGGACAAGGCGTGGGGTACATCGGCCCCTGTTTGCCCTACTGCAGCCTACCGAAGAACTGCGACCTGGACTGCGAGTTTGGCCTCAAACCCCACCACGGGTTGGGTTCCAAATGTTTTCAGTGTCAATGCCTGGGGTCACCTCCGGATGTCCCGGTGGAATTCTGGTGCGGTCGTCGGTCGTACATCGTCATATCGACCGTGCCCCTTGACGACGGATCCCAGCCGCCCGGCAACGACGGCGATCCGAACGCCGGCTCAATCCCCGGCGCCGGGGACTTGTCGCTCGGGCAAGACGCGCTCACACTGGCGGTTCACCTGTCGCAATTTCGCACCTTCCCCAGTAAGCAAGCGGTCAACAATGCAAACAACTGGACGCCTATGCTGAAGGGGCCGTGTCCGACCGGAGCGTGTCTTAAACAATCGGACTGCAACACGGCCAGGGCGTACGTGAGGCACGCCTTGAATACGCCGGCCAATGGAACGCCGAACTTGCAGCCGGCAGCACCCTCCTCCGACTGGAAGGTAGAGTGTGTTCGAAACGGTCAGAACGCCATCGGTCGCTGCAAGTTGATCGAGTCGCCCTCGTGCAATCTGGGCACCATGCCGGTCACCCCGGATGCAGACAGCGAGGACGCCGCCTGCGACAATGACTACAGCGTCTGCGTCCTCACGCCCCAGGGCCCTGAATGCAAGTCTGCCGACGGGTGTGGGTGCCTTAATACCCCGGCTGGGCAGACCTACGATCCGGTCTGTGTCGGGGGCGACGATGCCCTCGAACACGAGTATTACAACGCGTGTCATGCCTTCTGTGCAGGAGCATGGCCCATCACGCGTCCAGGGAAATGCTGTGATGGCAGTCCCCAATCCAATGGCGATGTGCTCGCGAGCTTTGAGACATTGCAGACGTATTGTGCCGAGAGCGGCGATCTGTCGGTGCATTTCATCTTGGGCAACGCGTGCCCACCGGAACCAGACAGCTGCGAAGAGGAAGAGGGAGGAGTCTCGTCCATTTGTTGTGTGCCGTCCGAAAGCGCGATAGTCCCCTAACCCGAATCCGTTCGGTATGGGTGGTGACCGGCGTGATCGCCCTGGGATTGATCACCGGTTCATGCACCGATCTGTTCAGCGGTCTTCCCATTCCCACGCCCATTGAAAAGAAGATTGTCTTTGACTGGGTGGGTAGTCTCCCTCCGGGCGTGGGCGGCTGTGTGACCGCCTACATCGATTTGGGCCCCGAGGGTGGATTTGCTGGAGACCTTGGCAGTGGCAATGCGGACGGTTTTAGTTACGAATATCACGGCGCGAGTCCCTGTGTGGGCTTTGACGAGTATGACGGTGAATACTGCAAGCGCGAAAGCTACGAATTCAAACTAGAACCGGACGTGTCGAACGACTTCATGAGCCCATTTTGTGTCTCTGTCGAGAGCGATCCGAACACCGTGGCCAATCCCTATGATGTGACCCTGTCGTTTCACAGCTACACGTGGGAAGAAGAGGTCATTGGTGAGGGGTTCTTGAAGGTGGCGCCATGACGCACCGCTGGACCGGCTGGGCCCTCGTCGTGTGGATGCTCGCGGGACCGACGCCCGCCCAGGCGTTCGATGAACCGGTCCCTGCATCGGTCCGCGCGGGGATCCGCTGCTATGAAGCGCTGAACTACACGTGCGCGATTTCGAAACTGAAGAAGGCGGCCGCCGCGCTTGAGGCGGGGCAACTCGAGCTCATTGCTGCCCATCGCCTATCGCTCTACCAGCATTTGGCGTTCTCCTTGGCCTCCATCGCAGATCATGAGGCCGCACAGGGCGCGTTCGTTCGGTGCTTTTCGGTTCAGGCCGACTACGCGCTGGATCCCTCGGTGATCAGCCCCAAGATCTACGGCGACTACGCCATCGCCAAACGACAGGTCCTCCGAGGTCGCTTGCATCGAACCCTGGGAGCCGGCCCCATGCCGTCGTTGTGGGAGCCCAGTCTAGCGGAACGAGACGTGTTTGTGGTGCATGTCCCCTCGGCCAGTAGCCGGACGGACAGTCCCCATTCCACCCACGTGGAGTTGGGCACCATGCTGCTTTTTGGCGCCGACGCCGACACCTATCTTCCGGGATTTGGCGTGGCGATGGAGTATTCCTATGCGCTGATGGACGGCCTGAACGTGCAAGCGGTCACCCAGTTTTTCCAGCACGCCTATGCCAAGGACGACCTCAAAGAAGGCCACGCCGGCACCCTCTATATCTTGGATGTGGGCGCGGGTGTGGGCAGCAGTCTGCCCTTGAGCGAGCGAGTGTCCTTTGGGCTCGGGTTGCGCGTCGGGCTCAGCATGGTCGGTGTGGGCCGGTTCACGGACAGCATGGGCGCGTTTGTCGCGTTCCCTCTGAGCGTCGATGTGGCGATCTTGGAAGGCTTCTCCATGGGTCTGTCGGTGATGCCCATGCTCACCGTCGGGCAAGACGAAGATGGCAACAGCGCCCAATCCCTCGGGTTGCCCATCCTGGCGCGCTTCCAACTCACGTTTTAGTCCCACCCGCAGCTTCGTCTTGCGTTCGCCCCGGCCAAAGGGTACCTTCCGCAGACCCGGATGGGGTCAGCATGGAGAGGGACTCATGATCGACTTGCGCAGCGACACTGTCACCCGGCCGACGGCGGCCATGAAAGAAGCCATGTTCTCCGCTCGCTTGGGCGACGACGTCTTTGGCGACGACCCGACGG
>CAUZBV010000070.1:0-11318 GCA_963578115.1 Myxococcales bacterium | reverse complement strand
GATGAGTGATTTGCTCACGTTGATGCTGACGTTCTTTGTGTTGCTGATTTCCATGTCGTCGCTGGACGATGCCAAGATTCAGGAAGCTTTCGGTATGTTTGTGGGCGCATTTGGTGCCATGACTACACAGAGTCAGATGGGACTCAGCAAGGGGTACACACGTCCCTTGCAGGTGGACAACGCGCCCAAGAAACTGGTGAGTGGCATGGATGATGTTATTGAGAGACATCTGCGCGGGCGCTTTCAGGCCAAGCCCAAAAAAGACACCAAGTCACCGGAGATCGATGAGTATCGCTCTCAGTTTCTGGTGGATCGCACCGACGATGCCATTGAAGTCCGTCTGGCCGGTGGTGTTCTGTTCAAAGACCAATCGGCTGAGTTGACTTCCGATTCAATCGCCTTGCTACGCGAAGTGTCCGATGAGCTCACCGAGAAAGGGTTTCCTGTGCGGGTGGAGAGTTATGTGCCACCTCAGGAGGGAAATCGTGAACAGGCCTGGGACCTGAGCCTACGACGGGCTGCCGCGGTTACCGAAGTGTTGGCGACAACCAGCGGAACCGAAAACAAACTTTTGTCACTGGCGGGGTATGGTCGTCCCTACTTGGACGATGAGCGTGAGGGACGCGAAGTGGTTCGACTTCTATTCTTTACGCCGAAACCCGAGCTGGGCGAAGAGGCAGATGATTTCAAGCTCATCGAGCCGGTGAATGTGGAAAGTATCCCACAGGAGGAAATTGATGGCCGATAACATACAAGACCCTGTCGCTGAAGGCCTTGAGGAAGAGCCGAAAAAAAGCAAACTGATCCTCACGCTGATCCTTGTGAACGTGCTCGTTCTTGCCGCCATCGCGGTCTACCTTCTCGTTTTTGGTGGCGAAAGTGGTGAAGAGCAAGCGGCCCAAGCCAATCAGCCGGATCCCGTGGGATTGATTGTGCCCCTCAAGGGATTCACCGTGAATCTCAATGATCGCAAGGGAACCAAATACCTCAAGGTTGGGCTCAACATCGAGTTGTCGAATGAAAGCCTTCAAGATGTTGTGGTCGAGCGGGACGCAATTATGCGTCACAATATTATTATCTATTTGTCCGGACTAAAGACCAGCGAAGTTCAAGGTGCGGAAAACAAACTGACGATTGTCGAAAACCTGCAAAAGCGCCTCAACGACGCCATAGGTGTTGAGGATGGTATCAAGCAGGTCTACCTGACGGAGTTTCGGTGGCAGTGAGTACTACGGACGATATTAATGTCTCTCCCGAAGAGATGGCGGCTTTGATGGACACCATCCAGGACACGTCCAATACGCGGACTCGTGAACACCAGGATGGTGAGCCCATGGATGTGGTCGGCTACGATCTCATGTCCGCGCGCGCGACGGGAAGTCACGACATGCCGATCCTGGAGTTGCTCAATGACAAGTTTAGCCAGCGGCTGGCAACGGCATTGGAGAATCTCAGCGGGCAAATTGTGGAAGTCAAGGCCAATCACACCGAGAGCATGCAGTTCGTAGAGTGCATGTCCTCCCTCTTTCCGTCACCAGTCTGCGCACAGGTGGTCGAGTTGAAGGGCTTGGAAGGGCATGGTGTGGTCACCGTGTCACCAACGCTCCTTCTTCAACTCTTCGATTATTTGCTGGGAGGGGTACCGCTTGAGCCGCCAGACGCAGACGCCCTCCTGCAGGAACGCGGCATGACCACGGTGGAGAAGCGGCTTTTTGGTCACATCGTGGATACGTTTTCTACCGAGTTGACCAAGGCGTGGGCCGGCGTTGCGGACTTTGGCGTAAAGGCACAGCGGGTCGAAACCGATCCCAAACATTTGGCCTTGTTTGATGGCGATGAGACGGTCATGTGCACCAAGTACGACACATCGTTCGCAGGCTGCGAGGGCACGATCTTGTTCGTGATACCACGTTCGTCGATGCGGCCGATCGAGAAAAAACTATCCGGTGGACTGCTGGACGTCGGTGCAGACGATGAGTCGGGCTGGAGAGAGCCCTTGGAAGCGCTGATGGGTCAGGTCAAGGTGTCTACGGTGGCCGAGTTGGGCACCACACACATGTCCCTGCGAGAGTTGTCTCAACTGGAGGAGGGGCAGATTCTTCGGCTTGATCGAGATCCTCATACGGCCGTGACCGTGTACGTCGAAGGCGTGGCGAAACTAAAAGGCACACCGACGGTTCAGCACGGCAACTTAGCAATCGAAGTCACCGACGTTGTACCAAGAACACAAACCAAATCGGATTAGGAGAGTAGTCATGAGTGAGCACACAGAAAATAAAGGCGGCGCGGCGCGTCCACTCAGCTTCTTAATGGATGTGCGTCTCCAAGTCAGCGTGGAGTTGGGCCGACGACGGGTTCCGATCAACGAGATACTCGCTCTGGGACCAGGCTCCATCTTGGAGCTTGAGAAAGTGGCTGGCGAGTCCCTGGACATCCGGGTGAACGACCAACTCATCGCACGCGGTGAAGCGGTGGTAGTGAATGACAAGTTTGGGGTTCGTCTGACCGAGGTGATCTCAAAACCCAGCGGCGTGGGCGATTTGCTCTAGGAGGAATTGAAATGAAACGATTATCGATTGGATTCATTCTCACGACGAGTCTTTTGCTTTCGGGCGGGGCGTTTGCCCAGGAGTCCGTTGCCAACAAGACCTTGTTCGATCAACTGGAAGATCGAGTGCATCAAGCCAGCGGTAGCTTGGCTACGGCGAGCATGTCACTCCACCAAGCCTTGGACCGCATTCCACGCTTTGAGACCGGTCCCGTGATCGCTCCCAATGGTGAACATGTTGCATCGATGAGCAGGGTCACCCCGACCGAAACAACGCCGGCCCAGGAGAGCGCTGCTGTGGCGAAGCCTCTGCCGAAGAAATCCGGCAAGCGTCCACTGGATGTTCTTCGAGACCGGGAAGACGCCTCTGGAGAGACGTCAAACAGCAGCTTTGTTCTGTTGGGCCTCTTCCTCGTGACCATCGTGGTGTTTTCGCTGTGGATGAAACGTCGACGGGGGGGCAGAGCCACGTTGCGTCAGTCCGCGACCATTGAGACCATCGCCACCAATCGCGTATTTGGTAAACACGCCATCAGCTTGGTTCGAGTTCCTGGGCGTGTGCTGGTACTTGGATCCACGGACAAAGGCATGTCTCTGCTGACGGAAATCAGTGAAGAGGCATTCAATCGTGACATGATGGATGACGACGCGGTCGATGCACCCAACGAACATGGTTTTGCCAGTCGTCTGCAACGATTATACGATAATTTCCAAGGGACCTCGCCATCCGGTGATGAAACGTTCCAACAAGCGTCGAGCGCCCCTGCGCCCATCGATGAACTCTTGGGCAATCGACGACCCGATGAACGTGGCGCGATTCGTGAGCGGCTGAGCTCGCTCCGTGCCAAGGCCTAAACGAATGACCTCCGAGCAGCGACTCTGCAGACGCTGCTCAAGAAATCCCCTTGTGCCCGGCATCTGTGGTCTCATCCCAAACTAAGCACGTTTGTCTCCCCACGTATTTCCAGGTCTCCAAGAATGTGCCGGTCTATTGGCACCCAAGTGTCATTGATTTGACGATATCTGGGAGCCAGTCCTTCATGAATGTAGAGCAGCACCCCACTTAAGCACTTTCTTTGTCTTCGGCACGTTTTTCGCAATGCACTGGTCTTGATGAAATCGCGTGTGACGATAGGCCGCTGTGCACTGGTCCTAACCCTGGTTGGAATCTTCCTGCCAATGTTGGCAATGGGGGCGGACGCAGTCGGCCCCGCTGTGGATATAAAAATCAACGCGGGCGATGGTCGAGAATGGGTCGCCGCCATTAAGGTGTTCGCGATGCTCGCCTTTCTCACGGTCGCACCGTCGATCGTGATGAGCGTAACGAGCTTCACCCGAATCATTGTCGTCCTGGGCCTCATGCGTCATGCGGTGGGTGTCCAGTCGCTGCCACCCAGCAAAGTCATTGTGGGAACTGCGCTCTTCCTGACGGCGTTCACCATGGGTCCCGTGTGGCAACAGATTAGTGCCCAGGCGATCACGCCCTATGAAAATGGCGAGATCCAAGGACGTGAAGCCGCTGAGTTGGCTCTTGGCCCTATACGGACCTTCATGTTGACGCACACGCATGCGACCGATTTGGAGTTGTTCATTGGATTGAATACGGGGCCAGAGCCAGAGTCAGTGGATGATATTCCTACATTGACGCTTGTTCCGGCCTTCATGTTGAGCGAGTTGAAAACAGCCTTTCAGATGGGCGCTATGCTCTTTCTTCCCTTTCTCATTATCGACTTGGTCGTGGCCAGCGTCCTGATGAGTATGGGTATGATGATGCTCCCACCCGTCATGGTTTCATTGCCGATTAAGTTGTTCGTATTCGTCTTGGCGGACGGGTGGGGACTGATTGTTCAATCGTTGGCCGAGAGTGTGATGCTTACGGCCGGTTGATCCAGGAGAACGAAGCGGATGGACGCAGAGAACACAGTCAATCTATTGAGAGAAGCACTCTCGCTCTTGATGGCTATCAGTTTGCCCCTGCTCATTGTGGGGCTCGTGGTCGGTGTCCTGCTCGGTTTGTTTCAGGCCGCGACACAGGTACAGGAAGCGGCGCTTTCGTTTGTGCCGAAGTTGTTGGCCATCGCTTTTACCTTTTGGCTTGCAGCTCCCTGGATGGGTGACAAAGTACTGCGTTTTGTCCGGTTGGTCTTTGAACAAGCCGTCCAAGTAGGGACCAGTGGAGGCGTTGGCGTTTAATGACCGAGACCAATGCCATCTATGCCTTTCTTGAGCCCCACTTGTTTTCGGGGTTCTTGTTGATGATGCGCTTGGTGGGCGCCTTTCTGTTCTTGCCGGCCGTGAGTGGTGGTGGACGGTCCCAAATCCCTATGCGCGTCATGTTTTTGACGTTCTTGACCGTATTCTTCTACAGCGCGTTGGGAATGCCTGCAATGGAGCCACCCGCCAGTGCCTTTGTGGCAGGCCCCATGTTTATTCGAGAGTTTCTCCTGGGGGCGACGCTGGGATTTTTCATTCGAATGCTCTTCGCCATTGCCGAAGGCGTGGGCCTGATGGCGGGCACGAGTATGGCGCTTGGGTTTGGTAATGTGGTGGATCCCTTGACCGGTGAGCAATCGCCTGCCATTGCGAACCTCCTGTCATTGGGAGCGGCGTTGCTCTTCGTGGCCCTCGGGGGCCATCGTGAGTTGGTGATGGGCTTGATGGCCAATCTCCAACTCTTTCCGCTGGGAGAGCGCACATCCGTTGGTTTCGATCTCGAGACACTCAAAGCGATTGGGCAAGGCTTCTTCGCAGCATCTATTAAATTGGCGGCGCCCGTTCTGATCGTCACCTCATTGATTAACGTGGGATTGGGGCTCATGGCGAGAGCGGCGCCGC
The DNA here is from genome assembly GCA_963578115.1 of Myxococcales bacterium. Taxonomy (GTDB): domain Bacteria; phylum Myxococcota_A; class UBA9042; genus CAUZBV01. The sequence goes on along the minus strand of CAUZBV010000070.1, from coordinate 5,935 downwards.
AGGTCAACATCTTTGCTGTTGGATTCGCATTGTTACTGCTGGGAGGCATCTTGGTCTTGGACACGACGGTGCTGGGCTTAAAAGAGCTCTTTGAGGATCGGATCGACACACTGTCGACGGATATGAACTCAGGCTTGAGGGAAATTCACTAGCATGAGTGACTCACCCGAAAAACATGAAAAGATATTTGACCCGACTCCGCGTCGGTTGCAGGAGGCCAAAGACGAAGGGCAAGTCTGTAAATCTCGCGAGGTCGGGACCGCCGCGATGGTGTTGGCAGCGGCCATCGGTGTGGTCCTGACGGGCCAAGGGTTTATGGAGACGTTGATCCACGGTGCGCGCGAAGCGTTCATTCGATCGCCCGAAGCCGCCCACAGTCTGCAGCCTATCGTGCACGTGTTCACCACGTATGTTGGCAGGCTCGCTTGGGTGATGGCGCCATTGATTGCGATCATGTTGGTGGTTGCCGTGCTGTCGAACATCGGGCAAACGGGCGTGATATTCAGTTTGAAGGCGGTCAAGCCCAAGTGGGACAATGTTAATCCGTTCAAGAAAATAAAAGAACTCTTTGGTCCAGTCCAAGCCAGCATGAAAGTTGCGACGGCTGTGCTCAAGATTGGCTTCGTCGGGATTGTTGTCTCCATCATCGTGGCGGACGAACTGCAAGACATTCAGCTGGTATCGAGCCGAGACGTGGACAGAATTGCGTCCGACCTGGGAGGTGCTGCTGTGCGCATTCTCTTGTCCGCCGGACTCTGTCTTTGTGTGGTGGGCGTTATCGACTTTATTTACCAGAAACGTCGCTACATCCAGAAACTCAAGATGACGCACGAGGAGATCAAGCGTGAGCGCAAGGACAATGAAGGATCGCCCGAGCTCAAAGGTCGCCGAATGAGCATGCACCGTGACTTGACCCTCAACAAGGTGTTGAAAGAGGTGCCGACTGCGGACGTCGTGGTCACCAACCCAACGCATTATGCTGTCGCCCTGCGTTACATCCAGGGAGTGGATGCGGCTCCGCGCGTGGTGGCAAAGGGTATGGATTCGTTGGCATTGACGATCCGGCAAATTGCTCGTCGGAACAATGTGCCCATTGTAGAAAACCGACCTCTTGCACGGGTGTTGTGGCGCACAGTGAAGGTCGGTCGCGGGGTGCCGATGGACTTGTTCCAAGCGGTCGCAGAAGTCCTTGCTCACGTATATCGATTGCGCCAACGCCTATTGAACCGGGGAGTTAATCGATGAATCGTCGCGATATAATCGTACCGATTTTTGTGGTCGGCGTGTTGGGCATCATGATGTTGCCCTTGCCCAGTATGGCCCTCGACCTTTTGTTGGCCGTGAACATCACGTTCTCGCTCGCCATTATGTTGACGTCCATGCACATCAGGAGACCGCTGGAGTTCAGCGTGTTTCCTGCCCTGCTCTTGGTGACCACACTCTATCGTCTGGCCATTAACGTGAGTACGACCCGTCGCATTCTGTTGGAAGGTCATACGGGTACGCATTCTGCCGGCCAAGTGATCGAAACATTTGGTAATTTTGTGGTGGGAGGCAACTACGTCGTCGGTTTGGTTGTCTTTCTCATTCTGATCATCATCAACTTCGCGGTCATCACCAAAGGTGCGGGCCGTATTGCCGAAGTCTCCGCTCGATTTATCTTGGATGCGTTGCCCGGTAAGCAGATGTCTGTGGATGCTGATTTGGCAGCCGGCGTGCTTACTCAGGAGCAAGCCCGTGTTCGAAGAGTGGACCTGGGCCGAGAAGCCGACTTTTATGGCGCCATGGATGGTGCGAGCAAGTTTGTCCGGGGAGACGCTATTGCGGGTGTGATCATCACTGGGATCAATATCGTGGGTGGCTTGGTAATCGGTATGGGCCAGCATGGTTTGTCCGCGAGTGAAGCGGCCGAAACCTACACCATCTTGACCATTGGTGACGGCCTCGTTTCCCAGATCCCGGCCCTTGTCATCTCTACCGCCGCAGGTTTGGTGGTGACTCGTTCAAGCGATGTTGGAAATCTGGGCTCGCTCCTCATAGGGCAAACCTTGGGCAACCCCCGCGTGTTGCTGACCGCTGCCGGTGTGGTGGGGTCTTTGGCGTTTGTTCCAGGGTTGCCCGCGATGCCCTTCTTGTTGTTGGCCGGTGGGTTGTACTGGATGAAACGCAACCTTCCATCCAGCGAAGCACAAGAAGGTGACATGGCCACCGACGACGATATCCAAGAGGACATTTCCGAAGAGGCGGAGCTTCAAGAAATGTTGCAGGTGGAGCCTTTGCAGTTGGACGTCGGGTTTTCGCTGGTCCCGTTGGTCGACAAGGAGCGCGGAGGCGAGTTGCTAGACCGCATTGTCGGGCTTCGAAAGCGTTTCGCTCGAGAACTCGGTATTCTTCTGCCACCCGTGCATTTGCGTGACAGCCTCGACATCGGTGGGGATGACTACCAGGTGTTGCTCAATGGCGTCATTGTGGCGAGCGGTTCGGTGATGTCCGGTCGTGTGATGGCCATGGATCCGGGCGATGTGTCCGAGGAGATCGAAGGGATTGACAGCACGGATCCAGCATTTGGTGTTCCGGCATTGTGGATCCACCCCTCCGATCAAGAGCGGGCCGAGCTGGCTGGCTACACCGTGGTGGAGCCCGGTGCTGTGTTGGCAACGCACCTCAGCGAAGTGTTCAAAGAGAATGCCGCAGACATCGTCGGACGCCAGGAGTTGCAGGAGCTCATCGATGTGGTGGCCAGGCGCTATCCGAAGCTCGTCGATGACTTGATCCCAGCTGTTCTGGGGTACAGCGAAGTGTTGTCTGTTGTGAAGAATCTGCTTCGCGAGCAAGTCAGCATTCGCGATTTACGATCCATTTTGGAAGCGTTGGCTGATGGTGCGCGACTGACCAAGAGTCCAACCTTCTTGACCGAACACGTGCGTCAGCGCCTTGGTCCCATGATTGCGCAGTCTTTGGCGGAACCCGATGGCAAGCTCTACGCAGCGCTGCTCGATCCCATGTGTGAAGAGACGCTGCGCGGATGTCTCATCCGTGATGACAACGATGTGGCCTTGTCACCGGATTTGAGCGTCGCCCAAGGGTTGCTGCTTGGTCTGCAGAACGCCATTGAAGAATTGAGCCTCGCAGGGCGTCGTCCCGTTGTGGTGGCACCGTCCGATCTGCGCTACGCAGTGTGGAAGTTCGCCCATCGGTTCTTGCCTCAGATCACCGTAGTGGCGCAGCAAGAGTTACCGCCCCGTCTGGAAGTGTCGGCTCTGGCCACCGTTTCCTTGGTGGAGATGACGCCCGGCGACGGCGATGCCGTTCGGGCACCGGACACAACGATTGGCCCAGAAGTGAGAGTATAGGGAGCACCCAATGACGATGAAAATGAAAACATTTCGAGCACCGACCATGCGTGAAGCCATGGAGCAGATCAAAGAGACCTTTGGTCCGGATGCGGTGATTTTGACGTCGCGTGTACTGCGGAGCGGACCCAATGGTCTGGTCGAGTTGGTGGCGGCGATGGATAAGAACCCAGCCAGTCAGACGAAAATAATGGACGTGCCTCCGACCGGGATCCCGGATCCCGAATCCTTTGGCCTCCTACGTACTGAGCTCATGAATCTACGGCGAGAATTGCGTCAACTCCGTTCCCAGCGGGTCTTGGATGTCCAAGCCACACAGCAGTGGGATCTCTTGGTGAGTGAGCTGAAGAGCATGAGCCGCGCGATGGGAATTTCGAGCGCTGTGCCTCAGTCGAAGGAAACGCTAGTCTCCCGTTTGATTGGCGGCGGTGTCGAGATGTCACTAGCGAGAACGCTGGTTGACCGTGCGCTCCAGAACACCCAAGACATCACCGAATGTTCGCAGCACATTGGCGAAGACATCAGCCAAGCGTTGCAACCCGCACCGGCCCTTTGGGAGCGCAATAGACGCACCATTTCGGCATTGGTGGGACCCACTGGGGTGGGTAAGACCACGACATTGGCGAAGATCGCTGCACAGGCAGCCGTGAAAAACCATCGTAAAGTTGCGGTGATAGCGGCGGACACTTACCGTATAAGCGGGGTGGAGCAAGTGGGGCAATATTGTGATCTGATCGGGGTGCCCTGGGCATTGGCTACCGGGTCAAGAGACTTGGCGTCGGCTGTGAAGCAATTTCATGACGCCGATTTGGTGCTCATCGATACGGCTGGACAAAACCCCTGGAAAGAAGACCTGCTTGATGAAATGGATGGGCTCCTTGCCGGCGTGCCCGTGGAACGCCACCTGTGTGTGAGCGCCACGACCGTGGGGAGTGACTTGAGCCAAATCGTTCGAAGGTATGGAGATGGCGGTCTGAGTTCGTTGATCATCACCAAGGTGGATGAAGCGAGAACGATGGGCGGTCTACTCTCGACAGTGTGGGGGAATGACTATCAAATCGCTCACATAACAACCGGACAAGAAGTGCCAAATGACATTGAACAGCCCGATGCCCAATGGCTTTGCCGGGCCGTGCTTGGATAGGCTAGGACGGAGGTCCTTTCGATGGGAAAAACAGAAAACAACGAAAGCGTGTACCCCAAGACGTTCCGTGTCGTGTCCGTGACCAGCGGCAAAGGCGGTATGGGGAAGACAAATATTACCGTCAACCTGGGACTTACGCTGGCAAAAGGCGGTCGCAAGGTGCTGCTCATGGATGCTGATCTTGGGCTCGCCAACGTGGATGTGGTGTTGGGGGTCACACCAAAGGTCGACCTTCGTCACGTCATCTTTGAAGGCGGAAACATCGAGGACTGCATTACCCACGGGCCGGAAGGGGTGGATATCCTGTCGGGTACCAGTGGGGTCAGTGAGCTCACGCATCTGGACACAGAGCAAAAGTGGGCATTGCTGGAAGCGTTGGAGCCTCTGGGTGATCGATACGACACATTGCTGATCGATACGGCGGCGGGCATCGGCTCGAACGTGCAGTTCTTTACGAGCGCAGCCCAAGAGGTCGTCCTGGTGGTGGGTCACGAGCCGACATCGCTCACGGACGCGTATTCGACCGTCAAAGTGTTGGCGAACAAGTGTGGCGTTCGCCGTGTGCTCGTTTGCGTCAATCGAACAACGAGTTTGGAAGCTGCTCGGGACGTGTTTCGGCAGCTTTTCACGGTGACGACCCGATTTCTCAACGTGGTGGTGGAGTTTGTCGGATGGATTCCAAACGACCCCTGTGTGGAACAGGCGGTCATGAAGCAGGAACCCTTCGTGATAGCCACCCCCATGTCACCTGCATCCCAGGGCATCAAGGCGTTGGCGGATAGTTTACTACGCCGTCAGCCAGCGCCCGGTCCTGGGGGCGGATTTCAAGTTTTCTGGCGGACCCTCTTAGGGGCACAGGAGGGCGCCGTATGAGTACAGCGGATTCCAGGACTGAATTAATGGCCCATCAAGAGTATCTATCGAGAGTTGATGGAGAGAAGAATATGGACAACCAACGAGCGCAAGAACTCGAAGTATTGGTGAGAGAGTATTCACCTTTGGTGTATCGAATTGCTCGACGCGTGCGTCGACGTATTGGGTACGCGGTGGAGCTGGACGATCTGGTCTGCGAAGGCAGCATCGGGCTTCTGCAAGCTGCCGAGCGTTTTGATCCGAGCATGGAGACGAACTTTGAGCATCTGGCACAGGCACGGATTCAGGGCGCAATGCTTGATTCCCTACGCCGCATCGATCCGCTCAGCCAGCGCCGGCGTCGCGAAGCACGAAAGCTTCGCAACACCCGAGAGCGGCTGGAGGCCGTGCTGGGCCGGAAGGTGACATCGGAGGACATGGCGACCGCATTGGACGTCATTCTCGAAGAATATCACGCCATGGAGAATCAGGTGAAGACCCAACTCCCCGTGTCGACGGAAGACATGAACGGTGAGTTGCGCTCTCGCGAGCCGGATCCAGGCGAACGTGCCGAGCAGGTGCAGCG
>CAUZBV010000069.1:0-11409 GCA_963578115.1 Myxococcales bacterium | reverse complement strand
ATCACCGCTTGTTCGGGGTTGAACCAACCGGCGATGACATCCGGGAACGCGAAAATGATCAGCCCGATCAGGCCCATGACGTAGATCCCAATGCGGAGCGCTTCCCAGCCATACCGTTGGGCCAACGAGGGATTGCCGGCCCCCATAGATTGGCCCACCAACGTCGCCGTGGCTTGTCCGAACGCGACGCTGGTCATGAACACAATGGACATGATGTCCATGATAATCTTGGTCGCGGTGGTGTTGACCGGGGGATGATCCAGAGACGCCCTGTCGTGGATATCTCTCGGCAATTCCCCGAGTCCATCGCAATAGGCGACCACCTGCTCGGATTGCCCATATTCCTGCACGTCGCAAACAGCGGTCCGAACGCTTTGTTGATCCACCAACCCCACAATCCACATGAAAATAAAGAATCCGGTCATCACAAAGAGCGTGGCCATTCCGCTGGGCAAGCCAATGCGAATGACCTTCCATGTCACCGACCATTGCAATCGAAATCGAAAGACTTTGTATGCTTTTCGAATCGAGGGCATCAGCGCCACAATCAGCATCACGCCCAAGCCAATGTATACCGCGATGAGAGACGCCAACCCCGCACCGCCCACACCCATTCTTGGGAAGGGTCCCACCCCAAAGATCAAGGTCCAGTTGAGCATGATGTTGACCACATTCATGCTGATGGCGGCGATCATGTGGACTTTGGTCTTGCCCAGGCCATCAAAGAAACCCTTCAGCACCAGCGTGAGCACCATCCCAATCAACCCCAGGAATCGATACGTCGAATATTCCACTCCCAACGCGATGACATTGGGATCGCTGTTGATCCACATCCAAATGGGCTCAAGAAACATTAGAATGAGTCCCGTGCCCACCACCGAAAACAAAATGCCGATGATCAGAGCATTGTCGAGCACACACCCAGCCAAGGCAAGATCGCCTTCGCCACAGCGCCGCGACGTAAGGGCTTGTGTCCCAACAGAAATGGACGAGATCATCCCACCAATGGCCCAAAACAAGATCAAGCTGATGCCAATGGCTGCCTGGCCGGGAATACTCTCTGCGGGGGCAAGCCGTCCCACCATAATGCTGTCCACCAAATTGATGGCTGTTTGGGTCAACATGGCAATGACCACGGGATACGCGAGGGTCACGATGGGCCCTCCCAACTTCCAGTCGACTTTCAGTCGCACAGCACTACCCTCTCCCGCCGGCTGCCCGGTGTCCGCTCCGAAGAAACGACCCGAAACGGGACCCTAAGTCGCCTGACCTAGTAACACAAGGACACAATACACTCCACGAGGCCGTTGACACCCCGAAAGGGCGCACTTATACTCTCCTGAGTTCCTATATCTACTTGAAATCAAAAGCTTTAATTATGTGTCCTTCGAGAATAATCCGTGTGCTTGGGCTTATGCTGGGCGTGGTGATGCTGGCCACAACAGCCTCTCATTGCGCAGGTGGATTCGCCCGGTGTGTGCAAGACGACCAGTGTGCCTCCCAGGGTAAAGTGTGCCACCAGAAACGCTGTGTGGTGTGTAGTGTCGATGCGCATTGCCACGGCCAGAGTCGATGCCATGAATGTCGAAATAACCAGTGTGTTCCGGTCCGAAATTGCTGCATACAGGACAAGGAGTGTCCGCGACGGCAGCGCTGTCACAAGGTTCCGACCAAGTCCTTCGGACAGTGTGGTTCCAAATACTGAATGACGTTGCGCAATCACCCAGGCAATTAATGACGACCGACGTCGACATACTGGGACCTCTCTCCGATGAATTGACAGGCCCCAACACTTGGGCTAATGTCGCCTAAATTGGTCACCAATTCCAATGGGTGATGATCCGAAATCGCAGTGGGGAGAGGCTCGATGAACCGTATCCAATTATTTGTGGCGTGTGTTCTTGCAATGATGGTTTCTGTTGCCTGTGGTCCAACCTATCCAAATTGTGAGACGGACGAGCATTGTGCCCAAAAGAGCGAAGTGTGTGTGTCTGCCCTCTGCAAAGAGTGCCGTGACGACACCCAATGCAACCAATCCGATCCCTGCGGCGCGTGCCAAGCGGATGGGTCGTGCGGTCGCACAACAAATTGCTGTACGTCCGACGCCGACTGCACAGGAAGTCTGTGCTTTGTTGCAGCCGGGGCAATTACCGGAAACTGCGGCGCTCAGTGCAACGCTGACAACCCATGCCCTGCTGGCCAGCACTGCAACAGTCAAGGCATGTGTGAACCAGACGCGGAGTGTAGTGAAGCGACACCGTGTCCCCCGGGAAAGGCCTGCCAAGGGGGCCAATGCGTGGATTGTCCCATGGGCGCGGTCCACTTTGACTTTGACGAAAGCCGCATCCGGTTGGATGCACGGGACGCTCTAACGGCCAACGCCCAGTGCATCAAGGACAATGGTCAGGCCGTTGTCGTCGAGGGACACTGCGATGAACGCGGTGACGAAGAGTACAACTTGGCGCTGGGAGAACAGCGCGCTCTGGCGGCCATCCGTTACCTCAAGAACTTGGGCACCGATGGAAGCAAGCTTCGGCCCTTCAGTAGGGGATTCACTGTGCCGCTGTGCATGGAGTCCGCAGAGGGCTGCTGGAGCCGGAACCGTCGCGCTGAGTTTCAGTTTGAGTAGCTCTCGCTCGACTCGAATCGAGTGACTCGCTTCCCTTCAATATTTTCCCGACAAATCTTCATGGCTAGGCATACTCTCCTCGTCATCGCTTGCCTCCTCTCCATGGCGTGCGTTAAGAGTACCGACCACACAAAACTAGAAGGTCGCGTTTCGTCTCTCGAACAGTTTCGCGAAGAGACCCGCCGAGCTTTCAAGGCCGATCTTGCCAGGGCCGAAAACCTCAGTGATCGACTCAAAGAGGCCGTCGCTGAATACCGGAAGAGTCGCGCTGACATGCAGGTTCGCCTGGACGATCACGACCAAGACAGTCGAAGCTTAAAGGGACGATTCGATGAAATAGACTTCTTGGTGCGTCAATTGTCGAACAAGGTCGGTCGGCTCGCCCGATTTCTCGACTCGCAACTTGGATTTTCCGCCATCGATCTCCCCGAAGACTTACCAAAGACGGCTGAGGGGCTTCTCGCGGTCGGTGAAGAACAATTCGCCGCAAACAATTATCCCCTCGCACGCGCTGTGATGCGAAAGTTTCTAGCAGACTACGGTAATCACAACGACGCCGCGATGGCCACATTGATCATTGGCGAAACGTACCGCAAGGAATCCAAGTACAAGCCAGCACTCAAGGCCTACCGAGACATCTGGGCAAATCACAGAAAGCACGCGGTGGCAGCCAAGGCGCTGCTGTACGCGGGACACGCACTGCGCGATAGCAACGAATGCAAGAAAGCCATGCAGATGTACAAATTCCTCTTCAGGACGTTGCGCAAAACAGAGGAAGCCAAGAAGGCAAAGGCCCAATATAAGCAGCTAAAGACTTCCTGTAAGTAGATGGAAATGCAAAGTTCATCCTTGACGGAATGGCCCTTCACTCACTAGCATTCGCACGCCTTGAAAACGATGGAACCATATGACGTGATTGTGGTAGGCGGCGGCCATGCCGGCTGCGAGGCGGCTCTCGCTTCGGCACGCTTGGGCCGAAAGACCCTGCTGATTACCATGAACATTGACCGCATCGCAGCCATGAGCTGCAACCCCGCAGTGGGTGGTGTCGGCAAAGGCCACATGGTGCGAGAGATCGATGCGTTGGGCGGTGAAATGGCCCGCATAGCAGACGCAACGGGCATTCAATTCCGACGCCTCAATACCGGAAAAGGACCCGCTGTTCGAGCCCGTCGTTGCCAGTCGGACAAAGCACGATATGCCAACGCCATGCGTCAAGTCGTGGAGCAAACCGACAACCTGTCCGTCAAGCAGGGCATGGTGGACGAGTTATTGACTCGAGATGGGACCATCCACGGCATTCGTACACACTTGGGCCTCACTTATCACGCCAATTCGGTTGTGTTGACCACTGGAACCTTTCTCAGTGGCGTCATGCACGTGGGGGACCGAAAGCGATCCGGTGGCCGCGCGGGTGAGGCCTCTTCGGAAGGTTTGACCGGAGCCCTGACAAAACTTGGATTGCGGCTCGGACGATTAAAAACCGGTACAGTACCACGCCTGGATGGTCGTACACTCGACCTGAACGGACTGGAAGTGCAGCCCGGCGACGATCCACCCCAAGGCTTTAGCTTCTATGGACCGGGTCCGGTGTTGCCACAACGCAATTGTTGGATCACCAGCACCACGGTAGAGACCCACGATATTATTCGAGCGAACCTCCATCAAAGTGCTATTTATGGCGGACATCTTGAAAGTGCAGGGCCCCGATATTGCCCGAGCATCGAAGACAAGATCGTCCGTTTTGCAGACAAGAGTAGTCATCGAATCTTCCTGGAACCCGAAGGGCTCGACACCCAGGAAATTTATCCAAACGGCATTTCCACCAGCTTACCTGCGTCCGTTCAAATGGAACTGGTGCGCAGCATCCCAGGCTGTGAACGGGCGCAGATCACCCGTTTTGGCTACGCCGTTGAATACACGTTTGTCGACCCAACTCACTTGAACGAAACGCTGGCTGTTCCCTGCATGAAGGGACTCTACTTGGCCGGTCAAATCAACGGCACCACGGGCTATGAAGAGGCCGCGGCACAAGGACTGGTTGCCGGCATCAACGCGGCCATCGCCGCCGATCCAGATCCTCTGCTGAGACAGCCCTTCACGCTTGCACGATCCGAGGCATACATCGGCGTCATGATCGATGACCTGATCACCCGGGGGTGCACCGAACCCTATCGAATGTTCACCAGCCGTGCCGAACACCGACTCGTTCTTCGAGAAGACAATGCGGATGAGCGCCTCATGCCCCGAGCCCGTACCCTCGGGCTGATCGACGACAAAACCTGGGAAGCCTTCGAACAACGATGGGCAGCTGTTCACGATCTGAAAGAGCGGCTCTCATCGGTTCGTCTCACACCCACTCGCGAAACCAATCAGATCCTGGAACACGCCGGATCGGCACCCATCAACGACCCTGTGGTGTTGCTGGACCTGTTGCGCCGCCCGGAGTTCTCGCCGCAGGTCCTCCAACAGGTCGCTCCACAAACCGTGGCGAACACCCCAGCCGATGCAATCGAACAACTGTCCATTCGTGCACGATATGATGGTTACATAAAACGCCAGAACAAGCAGGTGGAACGACAACGCAAGCTCGAGTCCATCCACCTCCCCGAGAGCATCGACTATGCGTTGATTAATGCACTCAGCAACGAAGTTCGTGAAGTCCTCGAGCGTATTCGCCCCAACACCATTGGGCAGGCAAGCCGGGTAGAAGGCGTCACTCCCGCAGCAATCGGCGTGTTGTTGGTCTATCTCAAGCAACGGGCCGCCTGAGAGTGGACCGAACCACTGACTAGGAATTCACGCGAATGGGACACGCAGGAACGCCCTGTACTCCGATGAGAACACACGTCCCCACGCACCCTGGTTGAAAAGGGTGCGTGGAGTGCCACAAAGGCTACGGGCTAGATCCAATGTGGCACCCCACGCGGGGATGAATAGAGACCTTTCTACTATTTGCGTAAGAAGGTCGGTGTATCGAACTCGCTCTGATCGGACTGGACAAAGGGATTGGTTGTCACCGGGTCGCGTGCTGTACGACTAGAGCCCGCATTCACGCCCTGACGCCGCACATACGTGGGTCGGTCATAATCCGTCTCGTCCCCACCATCCTGTCCCATCATGGTCGAAGCGCCTGCCTTGGCCGCGACAGCGACGGACTGGCGACGGTCAACGACGGCTTCCGGAGGATCAAATTCGGATCGCGCAAAGAAGGGATCTTCGTCCTCTTCTTGAAGGGTGAGCCCGTCGAACCCGGTCGCGACCACCGTGATCTTGACCTCATCGACCATGTCACTATTGATGACAGAGCCAAAGATGATGTTGCAGTCCGGATGAGCAGCCTCACTGATCAGGCTGATGGCACCGTTGACCTCCTGCAATGACAGATCCGGCCCACCGGTAATGTTGACCAAAATACCGGTCGCACCCGCGATGTCCGTATCGTCCAAGAGGGGACTCTCGATAGCCATGCGAGCCGCCTCAACAGCGCGGCCCTCACGACTGCAAGTGCCAGACCCCATCAACGCTTTGCCTTTGTTGCCCATGATGGTTCGAAGGTCGGCAAAGTCCACGTTGATCAATCCAGGAACCAAAATTAGATCGCTAATGCCTCGAACGGCACTAAGGAGCACACCATCGACCATGTTGAAGCTATCACGCAGTGTCAGCGTGGGCTCGGCAATGGACAAGAGTCGCTCATTGGGAATGACGATCAGCGTGTCGACCGCTTGACGCAGCTCTTCAATGCCCTGGTCGGCAATCATCATGCGGCGACGCCCTTCGAAAGGAAATGGCTTGGTCACCACACCCACAGTCAGCGCCCCTGCATCGCGGGCCACTTGTGCCAATACAGGCGCAGCGCCGGTGCCTGTTCCACCGCCCATTCCGGCGGTGATAAACACCATGTCCGCACCTTCAAAGAACTCTGCAATTTCTTGCAAGTCTTCCGTGGCTGCCCGTCGACCCGTTTCAGGATTGGCACCCGCACCCAACCCTTGGGTCAACTTCTCACCGATCTGAAGTTTCTGGGTGGCCATGTTGTGGTGCAGCGCTTGCAAATCTGTGTTGCAAGCGATGAACTCAACGCCTTCCAAACCCGACTCAATCATGTTGGTAATAGCGTTTCCTCCGCCGCCACCAACACCGATTACTTTAATGTTCGCACCTTCAATGTGCTCACTAGCAAATTCTATCATCCTTCTATTCTCCCCTCGTCCCCCGACCACTTGGGTCGATTGATTCTTCACCCGTTAATAATTTAGAAAACATCCCTAAAACACCTCGGACAACCACGGTCTGATCCTTCCCCAGAGACTGAAGATGCCGTCTGTTGTTGTCGCCTGTTGCTTACCAACCACTTCCTGTTGGGAGCCGAACATGACCAGCCCCACAGCAGTCGCGTACTTTGGATTCCGCACCACATCGACGAGGCCGCCCACCGTCTCGGGTTGTCCGAGTCGTGCGGGAAGGCCCAATACTTCTTCTGCGAGCTCCACCATTCCATGCATGGTGCAAGCCCCTCCCGTCAGCACAACGCCGCTGCCGATCAGATCTTCGAAACCGGATTTTTGGATCTCCTGCTGTGCCAGGACATACATCTCCTCAATCCGCGGTTCGATGATCTCACAGAGGATTTGCCGAGAACGAGTTTGAGGAGAACGACCGCCTACAGCGGGCACCTCAATGGTTTCGTCTTCGCCCACCAACGACGTCAATGCACAGCCATAGCGCTGCTTGATTTTTTCCGCTTCGGCACGCGGTGTACGCAATCCGACCGCAATGTCGCCAGAGACGTGATTGCCACCAATGGGCAACACCGCCGTATGAACCAGCGCACTGTTGTAATAAATTGCAATGTCCGTCGTGCCCCCACCGATGTCGATGAGACCCACACCCAACTCCTTCTCGTCCTCGTGCAGCACGGCAGTGCTCGATGCGACCTGCTCCAACACCACATCAGTGACATGAAGCCCGGTTCGATTGCAGCAACGAACGATGTTCTGAACACACGTCGACGCAGCAGTCACAATATGGACTTTTGCCTCGAGTCGAACACCGCTCATACCAATGGGCTCTTTGACACCATCGTTTTCATCGATGACGTACTCTTGTGGCAGGATATGGACCACCTCACGATCCAGAGGCATGGCGACAGCCCGTGCGGCATCAATGACGCGATGTACGTCGTTGGTGCTCACCTCTCGATCTTTGGCGACAGCCACGATTCCGCGGCTATTAAATCCACGAATGTGGGCACCGGCAATGCCGGCATAGACATTCGATACGGAACAGCCAGCCATCAACTCTGCCTCTTCGACAGCTTTGCGAATGCTCGCGACCGTCGACTCAATGTTGACGACCACTCCTTTTCGCAGGCCCTGAGCTGGTGTTGTTCCAATACCGATGATGTCAATTCCACCTTCGGTCCTTTCGCCGACAATACAGCAAACCTTCGTTGTACCGATGTCGAGCCCTACGATGATTTCATCGCGATTCCCCACTTAGTCCACCCTTTCTTTTTTGGTTAACGCAATCGCCTGAATGCCTGCCCTTGTCCCCTGTTGCCCGCTTGGCGAAACGGCACCCTGACGCCCTTTTTCTAATCCTTCTTGCTCGCGCTCACTGTCCGAGCGAAACCGAACCGCCGTGCGATTCGGTTTACGCTCGTCGTCTAAATGGATCTCCGCCAGTCGTCGCCGACGGGTATTGGCTTCGTCCAGAAGCACCTCCAAGCGCTCCAGTTGGGCATCATTGGGTTCGTGCCCCAAATGAACGAGTGCACCGGTGCCCATCGCTGCGCCACGGCCCATTACAACCCCAAATCCATACAGGGGGTCGGCACGTACTTCGCTCAACACCACGGTGTCGCCCAACGAGCTGACCTGCCAACGGTCAACCAATGCGATGGCATCCCGAATGGTTCGACGCGCCCGATCCATACGCTCAACACCCAATTCGCCCGTAAGGTGAGCCCGGCTGATGCCGGTCAGTATGGGCAAAGAAAAGTGTTCCCCCGGAGCCAGTCGCTTGAAAATCTCACCGCGGACATCCACCAGGTACAGAGAACCCAGGGACAACAGAATCGAAGGCGTTCGTTCCGAGATCTCAATACGCAACCGATCGGGCAATGCGCGCTCCACTTTGGCGGCCCGAACCCAAGGATGAGAGATTAACCCCGTCTCCACCGCTTCCAGGTCAAGCGCCAACAAATTGGGTCCCTGTGCCACGCCGGCCGCTTCCAGAATCTCCGATGGTGTGACTCGTTGATTGCCTTCGACTTGGACCTCGCGAATCGACAAACTCGGCGTGTGCGTCAGGTAGCGGTAACCCAGCGCTACGACCACTGGAAGCGATAATCCGATGATCACGATCCCAAGATGGGGGAGCAAACGCAGGATCCTGTCCCCAAGACCGCCGAACGAAAATGATGCGCCACCCTGAATCCGTTTCCATGTAGAAACCACCGTCTTGGGCCGTTTTCGGTGATTCTTACGGACTTGACCCTTCATCGCGAAGAGTTTCTTAAGCCGCATCCACAGGGAAAGACGATTGAACTGTCGGACCCCTGTCACATTGCGACGATTGGGACGTTGTCGCATTACAACACCCCCACCGGTCTATGAAGCGTACGCTTGTTTCGAGTGAGGACCGCCAAACAAATGGAGATCGCATCCCTGGCAGCCGTAGGCGAAGCGGTCTCTCCGGCACGGGTGGCCATCTGGGCAAGGCGGTCCGAGTCAGCCAAACAGGCTCTAAGCCACTCGCGTATGTCCTCATCGTTCCAGTCGCTCTGACGGACCATTCGTGCCGCTTCGACGTCGCTCAGCATGCGTGCATTGGCGGCCTGGTGATCATCCGCTGCGAAGGGAAAGGGAATCAAGAGTGCCGGCGTGCTCGTCAATGCCAGTTCAGCCACCGTCGACGCCCCCGCACGGGTGACCGCAAGATCGCAGCTGGCATAGGCACTCGCCATGTCGTCCAGATAGGGTCGAACGTCCGCATCGACACCCACATTGCGATAACCATCACGGACCATCTCCACATCCTTCGGTCCGGTCTGGTGGAGCACAGTAATGGGCAAATCGCGCAGCACCGCAGGCATCCGTTCGTTCAGGAATCGTGCCCCCTGCGAACCGCCAAATACGAGGACACGAGCCACGTTGGACGACCGTGGTGTGAGCCGATCCGAAGCGGCGCGTAGTCGCACCACGATGCCTTTGCGCAAGGGTACACCCACGACCGTCGCTTTGGTTTTCGAGAACCACTGCAAAGCCTGCTCATGCGCGACCAACACATGCTTGGCCAACTTGCCCAACACACGATTGGTCAGGCCAGGAACGGCGTTCGGCTCCACGGCCACCGTGGGGATCCGACGTAACCAAGCAGCGATCGCCGTCGGAGCAGCGGCGTATCCACCCACACTCACCACCAAATTGGGGCGAAATCGAGACAGGATGCGCCACGCGTCCCAGATCCCAAGGGGCAATCGGAACACCGCCGTGATACGAGCCCACAGTCCCGCACCCTTGACGCGAGAGGCCCGTACAAACGACACGTCATATCCTTGCTGGGGCAAGAGGGTTTTCTCAAGACCGCCTTCGGTTCCCACAAACAAGACCTGTCCATCCGGACATTGCTCAGTGAATGCTTCGGCGAGCGCAATCCCGGGATACAGGTGCCCACCGGTCCCTCCGCCAGCGAGTAGCAATCGGATGGACGCACTCATGATCGCGTCACCTCCGGTCCTACAAACACACGAACGCCACTGTTTCGTTGTTTGATCGGGCGTCGAGACTTCGGGCGTGACGACTTTGTCGTGGGAACCAAGTCCATTGGTACCCTGGGAAGTCGCCGCTTTCGCCATTTCCTGGGAGCAGCGCGCCCGCGCGAAATATTGAGCAGAACGCCCATCGCGAAACAACAGGTGATCAACGACGAACCACCACCAGACACAAAGGGCAAGGTCAATCCCTTGGTGGGCAGCAGCCCAACCGCAACGCCCATGTTGAACGCTGCCTGAATGCTCACCAGTGCCGTGATCCCAAATGCCAAGTGGCGACCATAATTGTCCTTTGACTGGGCAGTAATTCGATAACCGCGCCAAAAGAGAAACAAGAAAACGAACGCGACGGTGGCAACGCCCACAAACCCCAACTCCTCACCGATGGACGCATAGATGAAATCGGTCCAAGATTCCGGGACAAAACCCATCTTCTGGCGACCATCCCCCAAGCCGAGCCCAAACCATTCACCCGAGCCCAAGCTGGTGAGTGCGTTTACCGTTTGGTAACCCGAGTTTTCCCTGTCTTGCCATGGATCGAGCCACGCCAAGATTCGCTTCATCCGAAAAGACGAATGTGCGATGTAGCTGGCGGTCGCAGGAATCAAGACAAAGAGCACGCCCACGATGTAACTCACGCGGGTGCCACCCACGAAGAGCATCACAAACATGACCAGCCCCAACAGAACGCAGGTGCCCAAGTCCGGCTGGGCCAGACACAAGAGCATGATGATGCAACACACAATAAGGTGCGGGAGAAAGCCGATGGTAAACGAGCGCATTTGCTCCTGTTTCTTCTCGAGCGAGTAGGCCAAGTAAAATACGAACGCAAGCTTGGCGAGCTCCGATGGCTGAAATCGAAATCCCTCTGGCCCAATCCATCGAGTGGAGTTGTTGATGGTGGCGCCAAACCCGATGACCAGGAGAAAGAGAAGACCGATAGACACGCCCAAAATCCAGTACACGTAATGCCGATAGGCGTGGTAATCGATGCTCATGC
>CAUZBV010000068.1:0-11464 GCA_963578115.1 Myxococcales bacterium | reverse complement strand
ACGCACACGCGCTTCAAGTGGACGGCCCCCTACACGCCCTGATCCGAAAAGACAAGGTGTTGATCGATCCCATCAACCTGACAGGAAAAACAGGCTCTTTTGTCGAGATGCAAGAAGGCGCAAGTATTTCCATGGTCACCAACCAAGAGATCCCCAACACCCAGGGGGTCATTTTGGACATGTATGTCTTTGGAAAAACACACAAGGGCCGCTTTCTCCACTCTCCATTTGAAGGCAAGGGCTCCACTGAGGTGCTGGGGAACGGGTGGTTTCGCCTGTGGTTCGACAACCACAATGTGAAGACATACGGTGGCCTCTTTGGTGGCCAACCCCCGGCCATTCCCTACGTGACCATCCAATTTATTGGATTGGTGCCCTCCGACTTTCGCTTCGACGAGATCGTGTTTCAAGGGCCCGGCAGCTGCGATGACCACAACCCCTGCACCATTGACGGCTGCGCTCCCACCGTCGGCTGCCACGCCAGCGTCGTCCCCCTGGGCACACTCTGCGATGACGGCAAATTAACGACCTGGGGTGACATGTGTAATGCGTCGGGGACGTGCGTTGGAATGGCCGTCGACTGCGCCGCGGGCCCCTGCGATCTGTCGGCCACGCCCAACGGCACAGCAAACTGCGAATACGTCGAAAAGAAGAAGGGAGATCCCTGCGACGATGACGATGAGACCACCGCAAACGACGTGTGCGCAACCAAGGGCCAGTGCAAGGGCACCAAGATCGTGTGCGAGGAAAACCTCTGCACCTCCGACACAATCTACAACGGAACCACAGAATGCGGATACCTGTACTTCCCGGAAGGCACAGAATGCGACGATGACGATCCCACAACGGAAAGTGATCAATGCCAAGGCGGCGACAAGATTGGCGTCTGCGAAGGGCAACCCATCGACTGTTTTGAAGTCCCGGGGCAAATGACCGAGAGCTGCATCGACAAGGTGAACACACAAATCGAGGAGGGGCAGTGTACCTATGTCTTTCTTGTGGGTGCGGCCTGCGACGACAACGACCCTACCACCGCAAACGATCAATGTTCCGATCAAGGAAACTGTGCCGGCGAACCCGTCGAGTGTGAAAGCGAGCCGCTGGAAGACAGTTGTTTCTTGAAGCCGGTCCCCAGTGGCGGCGGCTGCATCCCCCAATTTAAGATGAAAGATGCACCGTGCGACGACGGGGAACCAAACACAAAAGAAGGGGCATGTGATGGGACGGGTGCGTGCGTGCCCGGCGACCCCATCGTCTGCGCCACGCTGGGCCCTTGCGTGAGTGCTTCCACCCCCAACGGCGTGGATTGTACCGACAGCCCGGCAGCGGCCGGGACCCCTTGCTATGACGACGATCCCAACACAAAAGATGATGTGTGTGACGGCACTGTCGGTGGGTGCACGGGCGAAGCGTATCTGTGTGAACTGAAGACGTGCGAGAAGTCCTCCGCGCCCGACGGCACCGCCTGCCTGATCGTCCACTCTCCCCCAAACACAGCGTGTAATGACGATGACAAATACACCAAAGACGACCTGTGTGACGGTGAGGGCAGCTGTCTAGGCACGCCATTTGAGTGTCCTATTCCGACGGGCTGCATCGCGACGTCCAAGCCCAACGGGGTGGATTGCGATATCACAACCATGGAAGCCACGAGCCCATGCGACGACGGCGACGATACCACCCACTCGGACACGTGCGATGCCAACGGTCTTTGTGAGGGCAGCACCATCGACTGTTTTGCCGACAACGGCGGCAAGTCGGAAGAGTGCATTGCCACAGCCACACCCAACGGTTCTGACTGTGACTACACCTACAACGAGGGTCCCTGCGACGACGGGGACCTCTCCACAGCGGGTGACGAATGCGATGGGGAAGGCCATTGCATCGGACCCACCTCCATTGTTTGCGTACCCACGGATTGCGAAGTCAGCGCAACGGCCAACGGCGTGGACTGCACGCTTGTCGCCCAAGAGGACAACACGATCTGCGACGACGGGGACGACACAACCAACGACCTGTGCCAGTCCGGCCTCTGCATGGGCACCCCAAAATGTGCAGGCGTGGTTTGCAAAGCCAGCGATCAATGCCATGGGACGGGCGCCTGTGAACCCACCACCGGTGTCTGCTCGAATCCAGCGACAGCGGACGAAACGCCCTGCAATGACGAAAACGCGTGTACGACCACCGACGCATGCAAAGCGGGAGAATGCATCGGTGGCGAGCCCCCGGACTGCAACGACGACAATTCATGCACGACCGACTCGTGTGAGCCCGCCAGTGGGTGTCAGCACACGAACAACACCGACCCCTGCGACGACAGCGTTTCGTGCACCGCCGGCGACGTGTGCGCTGACGGAGCGTGCCTCGGTACGCCCTACACGTGCTCGGAGTGCGAGACCTGTGATGGCACCGGCGCGTGCACCCTCAACGAGGGGCATTGCCGCATTGAAGACCAATGTTATGCATACGAAGACGTCCACATCGACACACAATGCATGGTCTGCGATCCACTCAAAAACACGACGGAATGGACGCCAACCCACAACAACCTCTGCGACGACGGGGATCCCTGTACAACCAACGACGTGTGCAGTGATGGGCTCTGTGGCGGTGAAGGCGTGGAAGCCGGTTGCACGGTGGATGACGAATGTGAAAAACGAAACACTCATTCCTGCACCGTAGCCACCTGTGACGTACCGTCGTGCGCCTGCGTCACCGACCCCATCCCCTTGAACGGCAGCGCCTGCGATGATGGCGATGTGTGCACCGAAGCCGGCGTCTGTTCCGATGGTGAGTGCGCGTCCACGCTCGTCAACTGCAACGACGACAACCCGTGCACAACCGACACATGCAATGACACGGGCTGCATCAACACTCCGAACACCGTTCTCTGTGATGACGCAAACCCCTGCACCATAGAGGACAGTTGTGCCCATGGAGCCTGCGCTGGGGCACCCATGGCGTGCACAAACGGGGAGCGCTGCATAGACGGCACGTGCGAATCGCTCCAATGCGAACCCTGCGAAGTCAACTCGGATTGCGGCGGCGACGCGGTGTGTTTGCAGAGTACAGCCGGGACAAGCTGTATGGTGCTCTGCGATTCAACGGATGACTGCGCCAAAGACAGCACCTGCGAGGAAGGGCCCGCCGGGCTGTCGCGATGCATCTCACAAGCGTGCGCACCGGGTACAGACATTGGCACGGGCGATACAATACCCCCAACTTACAGCGGCTCGTCGACGGGATGCGCCCTTCGCACGACGCCGACATCCCGTGCCACCACCACGGTCTGGTTCTTTCTCGGCCTGGGCGTGTTGTGGATGTGGGGTCGTCACCGCTGGCACCTCCGCTAGAATGTTCCTATCGCCGGTAGAAAACGTGGCGCTGCGGGTCCACTCGAAAAAAGAACTCAAGCTGTTCTCACCCCCTGCCGTACTGAAGGAGGACCTTTACGGCAATTGGAGGGAATCATGCGGAGTCATTCTTGGATAATCGGCCTTTTGATTGGAAGTCTCTTCACCGGTTGTGCTGCTGAATTAACCGATCCCAACACGGATCAACCCAGCGCCACGGAGCCGAATCAAGAACAGATCGTCTTTAACGTATCTGCCACGACGCTCGCGACCCATGAGATTCCGTCCATCGCCGCACACTCACAGCTGTCCGAGTCCACCACAATCCAAGCCACCAACGTCGTTGTGGACCTGCCGACAAACGCCGCCTACGAAGCCGGTCAAGTCTGGCCCGCCATTGTGGTTCGAGTCGTAGACACCTTGGGCCAAGCCGTCCCCAGCGACGAGACGGTCAACGTGGCCTTGCTTCCCAGTTGGAATGGTCCGCAAGTGCATGGCACCACAACGAAAGTCGCCGTGAACGGCGTGGCCGTATTCGACGACTTGTACGTCACGGACGCCACCAATGTGACCTTTGATGTGGAGACCTGGGGTGGATTTGATGGGGTCGTCAAAGACGTGGAGATCACGGTTGCCCCCAGTGAGACCATGACATTCGACGCTCAGATCCACGCGTTTGCCCAAGCTGGTGACAGCCTGGACATCACAATCCAAGCCCGCGACGCGTATGGAAATCACGTGGAGGGCTACACCGGAACGTTGAGCTTCTCGTCCACGGACGAGCAAGCCCTCCTTCCCGAGCCGGTCACGCTCACCGAAGAGGACAACGGGTCCGTCACGCTCTTTGGCGAGGTGAACTTGCGCACCGCCGGCACCCAGACCATCACGATCACGGACGAAGACCGCAGCCTCGCCATCCCGGTACACGTCATCATCCGTCCCGCACCCGTGGCGAAGCTGACGTTGGTCTCTCCGCCGCTCCACGTGCAAGCCGGTATGCTGCTGACGCCCGCTCCCGCTGTGAAACTCTTGGATGCCTACGGAAACGGCGCGCGCGCCACGTCTCCCGTTCAAATCGAGCTGGTGGGCGGTCCCCACGAGGCGCAGCTTCTGGGAACCACCGAGATCACCCCCACGAGCAGCACGGTCTCTTTTGACCACATCGCCATCAGCCACCCGGGTGATGACTATGTCCTGGTCGTCCACTACGACCACGTCGAGTCGCTCAAGACCTTGTCCTTCCCCGTGTGCGGTCCGGAGTGTTTCGAGACCGAGTAGGTTCCACGCCTTCTCCCCCCTTCCCGGCTCTCCCGATCGACTCCTTCAAACACCGCTCCCTTCTCCACATCGTTCCTGGTAGACTCTTCCCATGATTCGACTCTCCAGACGCCATTTGTTGCGTGGGATGGGCGCCTCGGTCCTGGCCGCTCCCTTCTTCAAATTGCTCGAAAATAGCGCGTTGGCCGCCGAGGGGACGACGCCGGGCCATGCCAAACGATTGGTGATCTTCTTTTCGCCCAACGGGACGGTGCATGAGCACTGGCGCCCCACGGGAAGCGGCACCAACTTTTCGTTCCCTGCCGGTTCGGTGTTGGAGCCGCTCAACAACCACAAGTCGGATCTGATCGTCTGCGATGGCATCGATTTTTTCGGGGTGGCCAATCACGAACCGGGTATGTCCGCCATGCTCACGGGCGGCGGCGGAGCCAACACGCTCACGGGAGGACGCTCTCTGGATCAATACGTGGCCGCCCAAATTGGCGGGGAGAGCAAGTTCCCCTCTCTCGATCTGGGCGTAGCCACTTCGGCATGGGGCGCCTCGAACCAAACACGCATGTCGTACTCGTCCCCTGGACAATACGTCCCGCCCGACGACAACCCGGTTCATGTGTATGAGCGCATGTTTGGGCCCATTTATGGGGCCAGCCAGGTACCCATGGATAAGGCTCTGCTGCGGCGAAAGTCTGTCCTGGACTTGGTCCGCAACGAGATCCATGACCTTCGACAGGTGGTCGGAAAACAAGAACGAGAGAAGCTCGATGCCCACTTGGCGGCGCTTCAGACCGTGGAAAAAGGCCTCGCCTCCGGCGGGGATTGCGCCAAACCCGAACCCCTAACCTTCCTGAGCGCCGGCAACAACGACCAGTTCCCAGAGCTGGTCAAGACACAGACCGATCTCATGGTCTTGGCTCTGTCCTGTGGCATGACCAACGTGGCCTCGCTGCAGTGCTCCCACACGGTGAGCCCGGTCCTCTTTAGCTGGCTCGGCATGACCGATGACCACCACGGCCTTTCCCACAAGCCCGACTCCGACCCGATCGGCGTCCAAAATTTCGTGTTGGCCGAGCGCTGGTTCACCGAACAGTTCGTCTACCTCATCGAACAACTCAAGGCCACGCCCGAACCCGACGGGGACGGCTCGCTCTTCGATCACACCTGCGTCCTGTGGGCCAAAGAGCTGGGCGACGGTCGAATGCACGACTGTTTAAGCGTCCCCTTCGTCATCGCGGGCTCGGCCGGCGGGTTCTTCAAGACGGGGCAATACCTCCAGTTTGATGGCCAACCCCACCAAAAACTCTTGGTGTCCATCTGCCACGCCATGGGACTCAACAATCCCACCTTCGGCGATCCCTCCCACGGCACGGGTGGATTGGAGGGGGTCACATGAGCCGATTGCCGTGGGCGTGGCTGTGCATTGCGGCAAGCATTCAGGCCTGCAGCGGTGGCGGCAGCTCGCCCACCACACCGATCACAGACGCGGTGGAGCCCACCGAGATCGTCCAATCCGACGACGGCCCCGACACCCCATCGCCCGACATGGGGCCGCTGGAGGACACCTCGCAGGACGTCACCGACATCCAGGATGTGACCACCGAATGCCTCAGCGACCTGGACTACTTCGAGACGAATCTGTGGAAGCCCACGCTTCGAGTCAAGTGCTTCGTGTGTCACAACCAGGACGGCATCGCCAACCAAACCGACATGGTTTTGCTGAGCGACGAGGTACCGGACTTTCTGGCGAGCAACTTCGAGACCGTCAAGAGCCTGGCCCAAGTGGACGTGGCGGGCACGTCGCTGCTTCTGCTCAAGCCCACAAACACACACGGGCTGGGGCACACCGGTGGGACACAATTCAAGGTTGGAAGCACGGAATACGGACACTTTGAGCACTTTGTAGACCGAATCAATGGCGTGATT
This sequence comes from Myxococcales bacterium, assembly GCA_963578115.1. Lineage (GTDB taxonomy): Bacteria > Myxococcota_A > UBA9042 > CAUZBV01. The sequence continues at coordinate 4,913 of CAUZBV010000068.1, read as the reverse complement.
GACCCCTGCGATGCCCCACCCTTGTCCGGGCTTGAAGCGTGCGATTCCGTGGACCCAGGCATTCGAAAGCTGCGCCGCTTGACCCGCTTCGAGTACGGTCGGACCGTGCAAGATCTCTTGGGTGAGGAGACCCTCCATGGCCAAGACTTCACCACAGAGACGGTCGTCAATGGGTTCGACAACAACGTGGACGCGGTTCAAGTCAACGCCCTCTTTGCCGATCAAGTCCGCTCGACCGCGGAGAAGATCACCAACGCCCACTCGGAGGACTTGAGTGCCCTGCTGCCCTGCCAACCTGCCGCAGGAAGCGAGGTCGACTGCGCCCAACAGTTCATCGCCACATTCGGAAAGCGAGTGTTTCGACGACCGCTGACAGACGATGAAATTGCTCGCTATGTGTCGCTGTACAACGTAGCGGCCGATCAAGACGGCTTTAACGAAGGCATCGCGTTGGTTCTGAGCGCGCTGCTTCAGTCGCCCCATTTCCTCTACCGTTCGGAGATCGGGACCCTCAATGAAGCGAGTGGTCTGTACGAACTGGACGCGTATGAGATCGCATCCCAACTCTCGTACCTGTTGTGGGGTTCCATGCCGGACGATGATCTCATGGCGGCGGCTGACTCGGGCGCGCTCCTGGATCCGGCAGAGATCGAGAAACAGGCCCGGCGCATGATCCCCTCGCCCAAAACCCATCGACTTCTGGCCCACTTTGCAGGCCAATGGTTGGAGATCGACCAATTGGCCACGCGGCCCAAAAACAAGGACATGTTTCCCACATTCACCGATGACATTCGTACGGCCCTGTTGGAAGAGACGGTTCGCTTTCTGGGGCACATTGCCATCGACCAGAAAGGCACGTTGTCCGAACTCTTTTTGGCCAACTATTCCTTCGTCAATGCAGATCTTGCGGCCTTCTACAACGTCGGCGTGCCCCCCGACACCGATGACGATGGCTATGGAAAAACGTCATTGGAGGGCAGCCCATACGGTGGTCTGTTGCGACACGGCAGTCTCTTGGCGCGCCACGCCTTCCCCTCCCAGTCCTCGCCCATCCACCGAGGGGGTGTTGTCCGCGAACGCATGCTCTGCCAGGATTTGCCCCCGCCGCCGCCGGGAATCGTGGTCCAAGTGCCGGACTTGGAAGCAGGACTGACGACCCGAGAACGTTTCCTCGCCCACTCGGAACAAGAGCCCTGCCACAGCTGCCATCAGCTCATCGATCCCATCGGCTTCAGCTTCGAACACTTCGATGCGGTGGGTCGTTATCGCGAATTGGAACAAGGCCAACCCATCGACGTGTCGGGAGCGATCGTGAACAGCCTCAGCACAGACGGTCCATTCGAAGGTGTCGGGGAGCTGTCGGACATTCTCGCCAACAGCGCAGATGTGCACGAGTGCTTTGCCCTGCAATGGTTCCGCTTTGGCTATGGTCTGGAGGAAGATCCGGCGCTCGCGTGCCTGGTGACGGAGATCACCAGCCACTTTCTCTCGGCCGGTCTCCAGATCGAAGAGCTCCTGGTTGCGCTCACGCAAACACCGCATTTCACCCATCGACAATCGCTGACCGACGACGACGTGCCCCCGGACGAACCGCCACCGGTCGAAGATGTAGGCGGACCCGGCGACGCCGGCACCACGCTGCCCCCATTGCCCGACCAAGACCTGGAGGTCGTTCCGGTCACCAATTCGGATTGGAATACGGGCTATTGTATGAACGTGACCGTCAAGAATGTGGGCGCTTCGGCGGTGCAGTGGATGTTTGCGATGCCGGTTGAGGGCACGATTACCCAACATTGGAATGTACAAATCGCTCCCTATGGCGAAGAGATCCTGTTCCAAGGGGTGGACTGGAACGGCAACCTAGCCCCCGGCGCGTCGGCCGAGTTTGGATTCTGCGCGGATAAATAGCGTTCTTAGTCGTGGCGAAGAGACCAGCGGGTTTGTCCACCGGCGCGGTGCGGGACCACCACGTCATCGCCAAAAGGCAAGGTAGCCGGTATGGTTTGGGGCTCGCGCACCAGCGTGACGGTGTCCGTGTTGCGGGGCAACGCGTAAAAATCCGGCCCCCGCGTACTGGCAAACGCCTCCAGTTGGTTCAACGCCCCGGCTTCCTCGAAGATCTCCGCATAGAACTCCAGGGCCGCATGCACCGTGTAGGAACCCGCGCATCCACACCCAGTCTCTTTGCGATGACGCGCGTGGGGAGCGCTGTCGGTTCCTAGGAAAAAGCGGACATTGTCACCGGTGGCGGCCGCGATCAGCGCCTCTCGATCCTCGCGCCCTTTCAAGATGGGAAGGCAATAGAGATGGGGTCGGATCCCACCGACCAACATATCGTTCCGAGTGTGCTGTAGGTGATGGGCGGTGATGGTGGCGCCGACATTGTCCGAAGCAGCCGTGACGAAGCGAACGGCTTCCGCCGTGGTGATGTGTTCAAAGACCACCCGCAGGCTGGGATGGCGCGTCACCAGCGGCGCCAATTGCTCCTCGATAAACACGTGTTCGCGCTCAAAGACATCCACCGCATCGCGGGTGACCTCGCCGTGCACCAGGAGCAGGAGCCCTTCATCGGCCATGGCGGCCAGCACGTCGTCGATACGGGCCAGATCCGTCACCCCGGCGTCCGAGTGGGTGGTGGCCCCGGCGGGGTACAATTTGGCGGCCACGATGTGCCCACTGGCTTTGGCTTGTTGAATCTCCGCCGGCGGGGTGTTGTCCGTGAGGTAGAGCGTCATCAGGGGCTCAAAGTCCGATCCGGCGGGGCGCGCGGCCCGGATCCGATCGCGATACGCCAAGGCCTCGTCAGTCGTGGTAACCGGCGGATTGAGGTTGGGCATGGCGATGGCCCGTGAAAACGTTCGCGCCGCATCGGCCACGGTGTGGGGCAACACGTCCCCGTCCCGCAGGTGAATGTGCCAATCGTCCGGTCGTATCAGGCGCAAGGTGTCCATGGGCGCGTTGAGAATACGAGATGGACTGCACTGTGACAACCACCCGACAATTTTCCACAGAAAAAGAAGGGATTGTTGTGTCCTATTGCACGCATCGCGATCGGGTGGCTATGCTCTAGCCACACCAACCTTCGGAGTGAAGCGAGGATCATGAAAGAAAAGCACCTTCGAATCCGTGTCGAGCAGTGTTTGGCCTTGGCCAAAGCGTCCAATTGCCCACGCCGTGCGTTCGGTTCCTTGCTCTTGGATCCCGAGCGCAACGTGATCCTGATGGACGGATACAACGGTGGGCCTCGCGGCGGCGGCGCGTTGTGTGGGGGGGATGTGTGCCTTCGAGACACCATGAACATTGAGAGCGGGACGCGCGTCGAGATCGGATGCCACCACGCCGAAATGAACGTGATCTGCAACGCGGCGGCCAACGGCGTGTCAACGAACGGGGGCTGGCTTCTGGTGACCGGTGAACCGTGCATGATGTGCGCCAAGCTGATCCACCATGCAGGCATCGCCAAGGTCATCGTGGTGGCCGGTGGCTATGGGGGTGCCAACGGTGTGACCTACCTGGAAGAACACGGGGTCGAAGTGGAACGAACGGAGGGTCCCCAAGATCCTCGAACCCAGACCCCTTAGCCGCTCAAACGCACGACAAGTTCTCTAAGCTGCGCGTGGAGATCGTCGAGACTCTCGGCGTTGATCACCACGTGGTCGGCACACGCCGCTGTGGCGTCCAGCTGTTGCGCCGCACTGTCCGCACTCTGTAGCTCCGCTCGCTCTTGGCGCTGAAACTCATCGAACGATGTGGCATCGCCGACCCGCCCGCGGTCTACCAAGCGATCGTAGCGCAGACGCTCCGGAGCGCGCACTTCCAACAACACAAAATCTTCGCGCGCGCGAAGCGCTACCACTTCGGCCGGATTGCGGATGCTGTCCACGACATAATCGTTACCGGACTCGAGCAACGCGAGGATGCGGACACCCAGCACGCCCGGTCCACCGTCACGGCGGAGCGTGTTGCCGGCGGCGATGAGATTGTCTCGACTCTCGGGCTTTCCTTGTTCGACCAATACCTGCCGGATAACGTCACTTAACGAATAATAGCCAAACCCTCGCGCCTGAAAGTATTCGGCCACTGTCCCTTTGCCGGAGCAATTCCGACCCGTCAGCCCAAAGATCATGTTCTCTCCTTCGCACCGTGTTCCGAATCAAATTGCCTCGCTTCTTCGACGGCGTCAATGGCGCGGCCCCCTGCCCCTTCCCTTCGAGGGACAGCGGTCTAACGGTCCAGGACTCTCCCGGTGGGGTCTGTGGTCCGGCACGGACCTTGCTACTAAGGCAATCTATGTGGGGCCACAACACCCACCCTCACACCGAGGAGAGCACGTGATGAAACGAACTTGCTGGAACATCGGATTCGCGACCGGTCTCTTGGCCCTGGTGGCCTGCATGGAGACCCCCCAAATCTACGACCCAAGCGGCTACGGATCCGGACAATTCCAAAATGGAAAAGCGGACGCAAGCGCCATCGCCGTCTTCTTGGACTTCGAGTTCGACAGCGAGCTGGTGACGACCAGTTGCTTCAATCCGCGTTCGGCCATCGATCAGCAAATGCTCTACACGGTGGGGCAGCTCAATGGACAAAACTCCGTCGGCCGCTTGGACCGCCTCGAAGTGAGCAACGTGCAAAAGGAAGACCTGGAAACCGGCTGTCGAATCTCCTATCACGCCCGCATCCCGGTCGCGTGGGGGAAGCGCAATGATGTGCCACACTCGTACGACTTTCTCTTCCCGAAAGACGTGAGCCACCAGGGGACCGCGCGCTTCATGGAGAGCTATGAACATGGATGCTTGGATTGGGGTGCACACGATGTGACGCCAGGCATCTTCTGGTACTACTACCGGCCCGAGAAGAGCAGCTGCACGCTCAACGACGACGACATTGTGACCGCGACGGCATCCGTGTCG
>CAUZBV010000067.1:0-11495 GCA_963578115.1 Myxococcales bacterium | reverse complement strand
TACGTATCTAGATACGGATCACGGAGCCGTCGCCCTGGTCATGGTCGGCGCGGCCAACGTCGGGAAGATTACCGTGGGCTATGACGACATCACGACCAACTCTTCCAACAAGCAGACCGCCTATACGGTGGAATTTAGCCACCGCATCCCCATCGAACGCGGAGACGAACTGGGTATGTTCCACCTTGGATCGTCGGTTGTACTCATCACGGCCAACGAAAAGATGGCGCTAAACGACGTACACTGTGATGCACCGGTTCGCGTCGGTGAAGCACTCTTTACTCGGTCCCCTTCGACGGGGAAGGCGTAGCTTCCTCCTCCAGAAAAGGAAGGATCAGAACCCCTTCGGTGCGGACAAAGAGCGCCCGGGGATCGTGCAATGCGTAGTGTGCATCCAGAATGACGTGTGCGCCGGTCTTCAAGGCATCGAACTGGGAGGACCGAACACCGACGACAATCAATCGCTTGCGCGGTTTCGCCAATTCATCGACAAGCACCGCATGGGTAGGTGTCTCACAGGCCTGCTGGTCGGGATCACAAACATATTTTCGTTGGATAAATCCGCTGACTCGAACATCCTTATTCATGAGTCTTTGTCGGCTTCGAATGAGTCCTTCCACCGAATAGGACCCGTCTGGATGGCGATTGTTGACCGTAGACACCTTGAGCTCTGGAGATGGGGGCAAATGCACTTGAACTGTCAGGGCCCCCGTCGCCGGGTCTGTGTCTTTAGAGCATGCCATTAGCCCTGTCGTCACGACCACCAGGGCGAGAAAGTACTGAAAAAAATGGTGCGTTCGAACCATTGTCACTTGCCCAATATAGCCTGTTTTCCGGGAAAGGATACGATAGTCAGCGAATCCGGCACAATCACGATCTCCTCACTACCCAACGACACAACATTGTTGTCGCCATCCAAAATCGAAGCCGCCACTCGATTGAGGCCCGGTGCAATGTCTACCACAGTGAAACGGCCGTACACATCGGTGCCGGTGCTTTCAAGAAGCGGGACCGTGTTCTCTTCGTCATCGTTAAAGTACCCGATCGCGGCGCCCGGCACCTTTAACCCAATGGATGCATTCCCAAGGGTGAAACTGTCTCGTGAATCGGTGCGACAGTCCCGTACACGGCCGCCCAGAGCGCCATTCATTTTCTTGATGCCGGGGACCAACAAGGTGTTGGGAACGGTCACCCATTGGCCATCGGAGACCATCATGGCGTTGGTTCGATAACGGCCATCCGTGTCCACACGATCCGCATACAAATAAACGCCGTAAATGTAGGTGTCTTTCCACTTTTTCTCATAAATGGGGATGGTGTTTCGAGAACGAACCACCAACCAAGTATTGGTGGGCACAGACGTTATCTCGTACAGACCGTGCTGGGGAGCGCAATGATAATCCAAATCCCCTTCGACACAATCATACCCCAATGGACAGTCCAAGTGCGCCTGGCAGGTATCAGGCACCTCCGAGTTGCCCTCGGTGGGATCGGTCGAAATGGCCACCCATTGGCTCGGAATAGAACGGAAACAGTCTCGCTGCTCTGCGACCGCCAGCTCCATACACTCTGCCGGAGGCCAGTTCTCTTGCTCGAAAAAACCCACCTCAATCCCGATGGTCTGACGTCCCCCCCCAAAACGATCAACAATTCCATAGGCTGTGGCCGCTTCCGGTCCGTCGGGAGCCTCGACTTGGCCGGCCGCACAACTCACATTCAACACCGACACATCGGCCGGTTCGTCCAGTGTGTTGTCGGTCACCACAACTGTCGACGTGGGAACACGTAAACACACCGTATCGACACAATGCTGCCCGTCCCCACAGTCGTCCGATGTTTCACACCCGGGAGTTCGAGGAGGAACCGTATCGGGCGCCGGTCCGATGTCCGCACTCGGTGTGTTGCTTTCTCCACCATCTGAACAGCTCACTATCGCTGTGGCCGCTGTGACAACAGTCCAGAATATTGTCCCAGTTCGTGTCACACATCCTCCCGTGTTCGTGCGTGTAGCACGCTCATCCATTCGATTGCAGCCTGTCGTAATTTTTCGTCTGCAATGGTCGCTGCCGCTTCGACCATATCGTCCGTAGTGACGCTGGTCACCTCTTGGGAACGAATCGCTGGCCGTTCATTGGGCTGTTGAGCCCCTATGGATGGACTCACCACGTACCGAATCTCGGTGATCGCGGGGGGTTCCAAACGCTCAGACCAGGTCTTAATCAAGAAGCCTTCGATCGCCTGAATCAGGCTTTCGAGCGTTTTGGATGCGACCGCTATGGTGACACACGTTCCGTACAACGCTACCGGGACACTCCCCTCTGCCAGTGTCGGACCCACGACCAACCCATACAGCCTACACACACGCCCAAGACGTGGATTTATGGTATGCGGGAGCTCTGTTTGGTCCAGCAATGAACCGATGGAAGTCGCTTCACGACGCCTTCGAATGAACTTGTTTGTGGTTTCCACGCTTTGATTCTCTAACAGCAGCCCCGCATCGGGTCAATCATGCAATGGGCATATTTCAACTCAACACCTTGTTATTACATAGGAATTATTGTCCTAATTGATAATCTGACTCCTGTGTGGTCAGGAAGTTTTCAATTGGCCAGGGTTAACCCTTGACACTCATAAAATCGGGCGCTTAGAATGCACGCCGCTCTGTAGACCAACTGCTGGTTCTCAGTAAGGAATCCAGGCATGTAGCTCAGGGGGAGAGCGCTACATTGACACTGTAGAGGTCGGCGGTTCAAAACCGCCCATGCCTACCAATGAAACGATGAGAGGGCTGTGATGCCAAAAATGAAGACAAATCGAGGGGCGGCGAAACGCTTCAAATTTACGGGGACCGGAAAGGTCAAAATCAACAAGGCCTTCCGTCGCCACATCCTCGAAAAGAAGTCGCGCAAGACCAAGCGAATGTTGCGCAAGGGTGGCATTGCGGATGCTTCCAACATGGCGGCTATTCGACGATTGTGCCCATACGGCTAACACTTTAAGGGGAATGAAATGGCACGAATAAAAGGTGGCGTCCATACCAAAGCACGCCACAAGAAGGTGTTGAAAAAAGCGGCGGGACACCGAGGTGCTCGCAGTCGCATCTTCACGCGAGCCAACACGTCCGTCATGAAGGCGCTGCAATATGCGTACGTCGGTCGTAGACTCAAGAAACGGACCATGCGAGCGCTGTGGATTCAGCGTATCAACGCAGCTGCACGAATGAACGGTACCAAGTATAGCGAGCTCCAAGATTGGCTCGCCAAGGCCGCCATTGGTCTTGATCGCCGAGTACTCGCAAATATTGCAGTTCACCATCCTGACGACTTTGGACAGATTGTCGAAACAGCCAAGCGCCTTGCTGCTGGCTCTTCGGCACAGTAATCACCGGGTGAGGGTCAAGTTGACGATGACAAAAGCCGATATCGTAGCCAATATCTACGACAATTTAGGTGTGCTTTCGAAGAAGGAATCTGCTGAAGTAACAGAGACTGTTTTTGAAACCATGAAACAAGCGCTCGGCCAGGGTGACATGCTCAAGATCAGTGGGTTCGGTAACTTTGTGGTACGCACGAAGCGCCAGCGCGTCGGTCGTAATCCCAAGACAGGCGATAAGATCACAATCACGGCGCGTCGGGTCCTAACATTCAAACCCAGTCAGGTCCTCAAGCACGCCCTGAACGGATAGTTTGAGAATACACACTTTTTTTCCGATCGTATCGGGGCGTAGCGCAGCCTGGTAGCGCACTTGACTGGGGGTCAAGGAGTCGCTGGTTCAAATCCAGTCGCCCCGACCATTAAGCCTCGAGGTTCTCGGGGCTTAATTTTTTTGGCCTGTGCTGGTTCCACCATCGAAGAGCAGTTGACGGCCTGACAACAGACCCTCACTCTTTGTAGTGTCGTGGAACGCCTGACACTACATCAGTTGGCAAACTCGCCGGCATTTGAAACGGCCGTACAAGAGACACAGGGCATTGCCCAATATTGCTCCGGGATCGATTGGGGCCTGGCCGCGACTCGGTCTTTTCATCCCAACCAGACCCCTTTTATCGTACGTTCCGATGACTCTTGGATCGTCCTCACCCAAGGGACACACAGCGAGTTGGGCGCAATTCTTCAGCCACTGGAAGCCGTGTGGGGATTCAATTCACCGCTCATTGGGCGCGATCTCGGCGATCTAGTGCATCTTTTGGAACATGTGCTCATTTCGAACCATACGGAGTGGAATGCGTTGTGTTTAAGCGGACTCCCGAAACACTTCGCTCAAGCCGTCTTTGACGCCTTAGAACCACGTTATCGTGTGCTATACCGTCCTGGCATACGAGTTAATCGCGCGCTCATCCACACGGGTGAAGACGACTACGTCTCCCGTAGGACACAAGCGTTCCGGACCAATCTTCGAAGGGATCGACGCCGGGTCGAGGCCAGCGGAATCCACTTTGAACATCAAATCCCGACCGAGGGCGTAGAAGAGCTTATGAACCGACTGCTCGCCATCGAGAGACTGTCTCGAAAACGCGAACAGGGCGAGAGTATATTGAAAGCACCGCTCTTTTCTGCGTTTTATCGCGCCCTCTTTGAACGGGCCTCAGAACGCAGCGCGCTTCACGTCGTCTTTGCGCAGATGGAGGGACAGGACCTCGCCTATGCCATTGGTGGTGTGCTGGGTGTGGAATACCGGGGCTTTCAAATGAGTTACAACGACGACTATCGGACACTCGGCATTGGGAACGTCACCCAATTGGCAATGATGGAACAGCTCCATCGTAGAGGAATCGTACGCTACGATCTTGGTATGGAGATGGCGTACAAGGAACGGTGGGGCGATGAGATTCTCACTCTGCACACAGTTCTGGCGTTCAATACCGACTAAACCATTTTGATCGAACCACCGACGAGGACCGCCATAGCCCGGTCGAGGCAAACAAGGTAACCTGACATCATGTACACCTGTATTTCTCTCATAACCGTGTTCACCCTATCCGCAGACATGCCGCGTACACTGCCGGATGTCGTCATCGTTGGAGACTATACAGAAGGGGCGGTCAAGACTATTGAGGCCCGAATAAAACGACGCTCTTCGCATGAAATCCAATCCTTTTCCGCCTTGTCAAAAGACATTGCGAAGCGAATCCAATTCATCGAACAAGCGGCCAACATCATGAAAATACTGGACGCCATTCGAACCAATGAGACTGCGCAGGCTTTCTTGAAGAACATACCCGGGGCGCAATGGCTGCAAATGAGCTTGACCAAATTGAGCGAGCTGATTCGTAACGTGGAAGGGATTCACTTTCATCTCCAAGAAATGGAACGTGTCTCGAAGTCATTGACGGAAGCGATCAATCAACATTTCCTGAAGAACCGAGGCGACCCCACAAAACTGCACGAGCTATTGGAGATAATCCGGCGTGCAAACGGAACATTTCAAGACACTGCACGGGCATTCTCGGACAGTGAAACCCTCCTTGGCGGCGTCTCCATTGTGCTGGGAAATTGCAAGAACGTGGTCGCCAAGACAACGGGCGTCCCTCTTCTAGGGAGCCTAACAAAGCCACTGCATGATCAACTTAAGACCACAATCCAAGGTGTTCAGATCGCCAAAGCCATCCTAAAAACAGGCCAACAGGCCGTGAAACGGACGCAACTAGAAATCAAGGAAGTCCAACAGATTTTGGCCAACGCCATGGCCCACGACACCTACAATGCGGCTGAGATCGCCCAAGCCCAGGGGAAACCAGGCTCCGCATTGCTTCGCTTCTATCAAGTTCGAACGTATTGGACGGACACACCCTGGGCGCATCGGGCCGATCAACGAATTACAGATGCCATCGCTGAAATCAATACCCAGGCCGAGGAGCGGATGAGGCTAGCGGAGCAGGTTGCTTCACTGCAAGGGACGGTCGCCCAACTCCAGGATGATCTCAATGACCGCACAAGCAATGTGACGCAACTTGAATCGGATTTGAGTTCCGCAACGTCCATGCTCAAGTGGACGGGAATCGGTCTGGTTCTGTTGGTCCTTGGCCTCTTGTACCTCATCATCCAGTACCGCACCCAACACCCCTCGCCCAATGAGGACGAATCGACCGTACCGGCCTCTTGACTTCATCACCCAGACCCAACGAGTATGATCTCATGAGTCAACAACCGACACCGGGCGACTTAGCACCCGATTTTTCCTTGTCAGACGGACGCAGCGCCAGTGCGTTGTGGGGGACATCAGAGTCAGGCCAAGCCCTTGTCGTCTATTTCTTCCCGAAAGCATTTACTCCCGGATGAAACTTGGAGGCCCGCGGGTTCCGCGTAGCCTATCCGGATATTCAGCGTCTCAATGGTGAGGTGATCGGTGTGAGCCCCGATTCGAAAGAGACGTTGGCCCGATACGCAGCCGAGAAAGAATTGCCTTTCCTCTTTGCCCCGGATCCTTCCAAGGATCTGGCGCGTGGCTGGGGGATTACTCGCCGTTTAACCGGAGGAATCAAACGAATCACGGTGGTGATTGCACCCGGTGGACGTGTTCACCGGGTGATACAACACGATTTACGGATCCACTTGCACGTACGTGAATCACTCGAGGCGCTTGAGGAGCTCGCGAACAACGAATAGATCGACCCACGGAAAACAACGTTCCTGTGGGTCGTCCATTCGATTCGGTTGATCATCGCCGCACGGCTGTGCGGATCGACTTGTCCGGTTTAGGCGACTGCGCCCATCTCTTCCAAATGCTCGTCTTCAACAAACTTCACACCCAGATTTCGGTAGTGATGCACACCGGTGCCAGCCGGGATAAGACGTCCCATAATCACGTTCTCTTTGAGACCGTTGAGATAGTCGATCTTTCCAGCCAATGCCGCTTGCGTCAGAACCTTCGTTGTTTCTTGGAACGACGAGGCACTGATAAACGACTCGGTAGACAGCGAAGCCTTGGTGATACCGAGCAAGAGGGGCTCACCCTGTGCAGCTTGACCCCCTGCATCCACTACGCGCTCGTTCTCCTCCTCGAAAATGTGCTTCTCTACCTGTTGATCCGCCAAGAAGTCGGTGTCGCCAACGTCCGCGACCCTCACCCAACGCAACATCTGCCGAACGATGGTCTCGATGTGCTTGTCATTGATGCGCACACCCTGAAGACGATAGACCTCTTGAATTTCATCCACGAGGAACTTCGCAAGCTCTCGTTCACCCAACACCTTAAGAATGTCATGTGGATTGGACAATCCCTCCATGAGGGGCTCACCGGCACGCACGTAATCACCTTCATGAACCGCAAGAGGCTTGCCCTTGGGAATGAGGTATTCACGACTGTCCCCAAACTCCGGCTCAATCACCACACGGCGTTTGCCCTTGAGCGGCTTGCCAAATGACACGGTTCCATCGATCTCCGAAATGACGGCATGATCCTTGGGCTTCCGGGCTTCAAACAACTCCGCAACCCGCGGCAAACCACCCGTGATGTCCTTTGTCTTGGTGGTTTCACGAGGAATCTTGGCAACGACGTCACCCGCATCGAGTACTTGGTCTTCACTCACGGTGAGGTGTGCGCCGACGGGCAATGTGTACTGCGACCGCGATTCTGCCCCCTTGCTCTTTCCTTTGCCCTTGCCTTTGCCTTTGGCTTGAATGGTTACTCGCGGACGCACCTCCACGTCACTGCTTTCGACAATCACCTTTCGTGAAAGACCCGTGACATCATCCAATTGCTCCTGCATGGTGACACCTTGAATCACATCCATGAATTTCACGGTGCCCGCCTCCTCAGTAATGACAGGCAAGGACCAGGGATCCCAATCAGCAATCAAGGTAGATGCCTCTACTTTTTGGCCATCCGTAACCTTCAGTGAAGCGCCGAAAATGAGTGCATATCGCTCACGCTCTCGGCCCGACTCATCCAAGATGCTGAGGTAACTATTTCGGTTCATCACGACAAAAGTGCCGTCTTTCTTTTTCACAGACTTGACGTCTTCATAGCGCACAACGCCCGCATTGCGGTTCTCCAACGTAGAAGCTTCCGCTTGCCGTGACGCCGCGCCACCGATGTGGAACGTACGCATTGTCAGCTGCGTGCCCGGCTCTCCGATCGATTGGGCCCCGATGATACCCGCAGTTTCACCAATATTCACCAATTTACCACGGGCCAAATCACGACCGTAACAAAGAACACAGATGCCACCACGGGTACGGCAGGTCAGTGGCGATCGAATGATCAACTTGTCGATTCCACTGTCTTCAACCTGAGTGACCACCTCCTCAGTGACTTCCTCGCCCGCCTTCACCAGAAGTTCGTCCTCGTTGTAGGGATCGTACACGTCGTCCAGTACCACCCGGCCGAGAATTCGCTCGCCGAGAGGTTCAATGATCTCACCACCTTCAATCAAGGGACCGACGTCAATGCCATTGATGGCACCACAGTCGAACTCCGCGACCACACAGTCCTGAGCCACATCAACCAACCGTCGCGTTAGATACCCAGAGTTGGCTGTCTTCAGCGCGGTGTCCGCGAGTCCCTTGCGTGCACCGTGTGTAGAAATGAAATACTGAAGCACCGACAAGCCTTCCCGGAAATTGGCTGTAATGGGCGTCTCGATGATCTCGCCCGATGGCTTGGCCATCAATCCACGCATACCGGCCAACTGACGAATCTGAGTGGACGACCCACGAGCACCCGAATCCGACATAATGAAAATCGGATTAAGGCTTCGAGTCTGCTTGGTAGCGCCCCCAGGCCCTTTGATGGTATCGGTGGAAATGTCGGACATCATAGCCTCGGCGATGCGTTCGGTTGCCTGGGCCCAAATATCAATCACTTTGTTGTACCGCTCACCATTGGTGATGAGACCTTCGGTGTATTGCTCCTCAATGTTGTCCACCTCGATCTGCGCCTCGCCCAAAACGACATTCTTGGCAGGAGGTATGGTCAAGTCCTTAATGGAGAACGAGATACCCGCGCGAGTGGCGTGCTCGTATCCCCATGTACGCAAAGAATCGGCCAAGAGAACGGTGTCTTTGGAACCGCATCGACGGTAGGTGATGTCGATGAGCTCGGCCAGTGCCTTCTTGTCGAGAATGCGGTTGTACAGGGCAAAATCCACCTCTTTGGGCACGATCTCTGCCAGGAGGGCGCGGCCGACGGTCGTGTCAACAAGCTCGCCATCAAACCGCACCTTTACACTCGCGTGCAGATCAACCGCTTCTGAGTCGTATGCCATTCGGGCCTCTACAGGCCCTGAGAAGACCATGCCCTCCCCTTTGGAAAAGGGTCGATCTCTTGTCAGATGATACAACCCCAAAACGATGTCCTGCGTCGGCAAGATGATCGGTTTACCGTGTGCCGGACTGAGGATGTTGTTGGTGGACATCATCAACACCCGTGCTTCCACCTGTGCCTCGATAGACAAAGGCACGTGGACCGCCATCTGGTCACCGTCGAAGTCAGCGTTGAACGCGGTGCAAACCAATGGGTGAAGTCGAATGGCCTTCCCCTCGATCAACACAGGCTCAAACGCCTGCATGCCAAGGCGGTGCAACGTCGGTGCACGATTCAAGAACACGGGATGCTCTTTAATGACCTCGTCCAGGATATCCCACACGACCTCTTTTTGTTTTTCCACCATCTTCTTGGCGCTCTTAATGGTGGTTACATATCCCCGTTCTTCCAATTTATTGTAGATGAAGGGCTTGAAGAGCTCGATGGCCATCTTCTTCGGCAAACCACACTCGTGCAGCTTCAACTCCGGCCCAATCACGATGACGGAGCGGCCCGAGTAGTCCACTCGCTTTCCAAGCAGGTTTTGACGGAAACGACCTTGCTTGCCCTTGATCATGTCACTCAACGACTTGAGCGGACGCTTGTTCGGGCCCGTGATGACTTTGCCACGTCGACCGTTATCAAACAGCGCATCCACAGCCTCTTGAAGCATGCGGCGCTCATTTCGAATGATGATCTCCGGAGCATTCAACTCTTGGAGTCGCTTCAAGCGATTGTTTCGATTGATCACTCGCCGATACAGATCGTTCAAATCACTCGTCGCAAAACGACCACCATCCAGTGGTACCAAGGGACGCAAGTCCGGTGGCAACACAGGGATCGTCGTCAAAATCATCCATTCACACAAGTTGCCTGACGTCCGCAAGGCATCAGCGACTTTGAGGCGCTTGGCGTACTTCTTACGTTTCGCTTCACTGGTTGCGTCGCGCATGTCGCGACGAAGCGTAGCAGTCAACTCTTCCGGGTCAGTGAGTTCCAACAATGTACGAATGGCTTGCGCACCCATGCCCGCGTCAAATGCGGCGTCGCCGAACTCATCCACCAACTCTTCGTAGCGCTCTTCACTGATGATTTCACCACGCTCGAGTCCTGCGATACCACCATCCAACACAACGTACGCAACACAGTACAGAACACGCTCCAAGTCTTTGAGCGTAATGTCCAGCAGGTTGCCAATACGCGAGGGCAGTGACTTGAGGAACCAAATGTGCGCGACAGGCGTCGCCAACGTAATATGTCCCAATCGTTCGCGTCGCACTTTGCTCTGAATGACCTCGACGCCGCACTTTTCACAGACGATGCCGCGGTGCTTCATGCGCTTGTACTTGCCACAATTGCACTCGTAATCTTTGACCGGACCAAAAATCTTCGCACAGAACAATCCGTCTCGTTCGGGCTTGAACGTCCGATAATTGATCGTTTCCGGCTTCTTGACTTCACCATATGACCATTCGAGGATCTTTTTGGGCGAAGCAAGGCCTACGCGTACCGCACTAAAGTTGATTGGATCCTTGGGCTTCTCAAAAAAGTTGAAAATGTCTTTCAAGGGAAACTCCTATTGGTTCGCGGCTAAGCGATGTTTATTTGCCGGACTGCCTAGTTGAATCTTCCCCGGTCTCAATCAACTCAACGTCGAGCGCCAGGCTCTTGAGCTCTTTGATCAACACATGGAAAGATTCGGGCAAACCCGGTTCAAGGGTGTTCTCACCCTTCACAATGGCTTCGTACATACGTGTTCGACCGACTACATCGTCACTCTTGACGGTAAGGAACTCCTGGAGCGCATACGCCGCTCCATAGGCTTCCATCGCCCAAACTTCCATCTCACCAAGACGTTGCCCACCGAACTGCGCTTTACCACCCAGTGGTTGCTGCGTAACAAGGGAATATGGTCCGATGCTTCGAGCATGAATCTTATCGTCCACCAAATGGTGCAGTTTGAGCACATACATGATCCCGACTGTCACATTGTGAGCAAAGGCTTCACCGTTGCGACCGTCAAAGAGCACTGTTTGCCCCGTCGTTGATAAGGACTGCCGAGTCAGGAAGTCATCAATGTCGGTCTCTTTTGCACCATCAAAGACCGGTGTGGCCACATGCACACCGTTCTTTACGGAGCGACAGAATGCGATCACATCATCATCGTCCAATTCATCGACCCACTTGGACAGAGCCTTGTCATCGAATCCATCCTTGATCTGCTTTCGCAGCGCATCGGGTGAATAGGCTT